>JANNDA010000239.1:0-5163 GCA_031387195.1 Planctomyces sp.
TCGCTCCAGATCACGCAACGCTTCCGTCTGCTCGTCGGGAACCCAAACCGCCGTCAGATCCCCCGACCGCAGAAAGTGCGCCAACCGCCGAGCATCCCGCCGATCCGTCTTCACCCGCGACCCCTGCTGAGGCACCAGCGACGGTGCGACGACGAGGCAATCGATCCCCGCCTTCTTCAACCGCCGACACAACCCAAACCCGGTCGGCCCCGCCTCGTAGCAAACTCGCAACCGCGACACATCCGGTTCGAGCTTAATCAACCGCTTGATCAGCTTGGCGACATCATGCGGAAACGTGCCGAGCACCTTCGCCTCGCCCTGACCTTCCTCGGCAACGGCCATCAAGATCGTGTCCTTGTGGACGTCCAAACCAACGTCACGTAGCTTACTCATCGGACCAGTCCTCCCGTTTGTGGCTCTGTGTGAAGTGGTACATTCAAAACGCTCCGCTCAACATAACCCACGCTGGCGTGAACGACTGGTCCTTCCATTGTGTCTAGCCCCGGTTGAGATTCACCGTAACCGGAGCTAGCGCCCTGCGGCTGATCTGGAAGGAACTTATTGCGATCCCGTTCCTATGCCGCATACCCCCACTCCGCAAAAGACGCCTGCCATTCTTTCGCAATGCGTTGGCGCATTTCGGCGGACAGGTCTGGAAACTGATTCTTCTGGTAGCCGGTGAGTGAATCGACGTAGCTCCGCAGCGCCGATTCGTTGTGCGAGAAATCGGGCAGGTCCAGCGCTTCGTAGATGTGTTTCACTTGGCCAATCGGGTCTTGCTCCAACTCTTCGTAGCTGACTTCGTGGAAGTGTCCGGAGGGGATCAAGCTGCGCTCCTCGAAGAAGACGTCGTACATCTGACGGTATTGCCGCAGAATCCAGTCGTCCAAATCGCTGAGCCGCGGGCGTTGCAGGCGATGCAGCTCAAAGTTCACCGCGAACGTCTTCCGGCTGGAGGGGAACACGGCATACGGATGGCGATGAATGTGGACGAACTTGGCCTGCGGGAACATCTGCAAGAGTAACTTGATCCGGCAGGTGTGAGGCGGCGACTTCAGAATCAACGGCCGCCGCAGTTTCCAGGTGAGCTTCTGGAGAAACAGCCGGAGCGTCTCTTGCCACTCCGCAATCTCGCGCTCGGAGACATCGCGCAGGGTCAGAGACTTGTCGTAGTGGTCTCGTCGTTGTGGAAAGACCCAACCCATGCAGGGCGATTGGAAGCTGAGGATGCACAGAGCAAACTCGTCCTCCTGCGGCGACCACAGATTCCATTCGACGTTATCCATCGGGCGACGTTTCGGCAGGAAGAAGTCGATGGCTCGCGAATGCAGCGACGCGGCGGTCAGGAACGAGTTTGGAAAGAGCGATTGATAGTTGTTGGGAAACGCGAATCGCTGATCCACGGTCAGCAGGTTGTGCAGCAGCGTCGTCCCATTTCGCCAATGTCCGAGCACAAACAGCGGCGGCGGAACGACCACGTCCTTCAGCTCGGAGCCTAACCGCCGCTGATCGGTCCAATGGAAGAGAGTGTTCTGAAAGCTTTGGAAGGAAATCGCGATCGCCCTCGGCAAGCACGAGGGAGTCACGGCAAAGTGGTTTTCTCTCAGAAGCTGGACCCATTTGCCGAACGTCAGCCCGCCCATCAAACCCGGCCCAAAACTCCGCAGCATTGAGTCACGCCAAGCCATCTCCGGAATCCCGCCTTTCCGCAGAGGACGGCTCTGCTCAGCCGATGGTCTTGTCGAATTTGGACGGCAGCGCCTCGTCTTATCGCCGAACGACGGCGTTCACTTGCCGGGCCGGCTGCAAGGAACGTGAAGTCACGAAAAAACCTAATGCCGGCCCGGTCAAGTGCAACGGCCTCGTTCGGCTTAGACATTCGCAAACAGAGCGCTGAAATTTCGGCGATACTTGCTGACGTCCAAACACGTTGAATCATCAACAACGGAAAAACCGCCGACTCGCCTCAACACCCACCGGTTCTCTTGATCCTTCAGCCGTGAGATATACACCTTGCGTTGACCCTTGCTGGGTATCCCGCAGCGGATGATCTCGAGAAACTCCCGGATCGGGAAAATAAAGATGTCGCCTCGATAGCCAATGTCCGCCGCAAGAACATAAGCGATGAAGAAGTCGGCATCGTTCACGTACGCGATGAACTCATCCTCTTTGAAGAAGCGCCAAGAGGTCACATCAAACAACTGCCGCTCC
Organism: Planctomyces sp.; assembly: GCA_031387195.1. Classification (GTDB taxonomy): domain Bacteria; phylum Planctomycetota; class Planctomycetia; order Planctomycetales; family Planctomycetaceae; genus SXKJ01. The sequence goes on from JANNDA010000239.1 coordinate 2,212, forward strand.
CACGCGGGGCGGACTTCGTACAGTTTCCCGTACTTGACTTGGACCTCCCGGTAGATCTTCTTGCCCTTCACCTTCCTGCGAAGGATTAGGTCCACCTTATCAACGTCCAGAAATCGGCTGTAGGGGTTCCAGCCGTTTTCGAAGAACTCGAACTTTGCGTAAGTCTCGCCGAGGATCTCGTAATGGCCGGCCTTCCTCCTGGCTTCAGGCAGGAGTGCTTCCGCTTCTTGTGTCATCGCGATTTCCTGCCGAACAGTTAAGTGAACCGCGCGCGGCATTTAACGACAAGAACGCTCAACGCAGCGATTGGGCTGGGGCTCAAACTATCGTTGGGGATGCAACTTGCCAAGTTGTCGCCGAACGACGGCCAAGTGAACCCGCACGGACAATGCGTCGCGCGGGACGAGTGACCTATGAATTCAGAACAGGCGTGGCAGGTCGTGAAGCCGCCGCTTTGTCCGTGTCGGGTTGGGCGGCGGGTGGTTCGGTCGGATCGTCAATCAAGCGATCCCGGAATTGCTCCTGATACTGCCTGAGATAGGCCACAAGTTTTGCCGGATCGTGATCGCAACTGGCGGAGATGCGATGGCGGATTTCGCGGATTTCATCAATGTCCGGATCAGGCATGGGTGGGTTCATGATCGGCTCCGAGTAATTCCAGAGGTGTCACAAGTGCCGGGACAAACAGACCCAGCATGGAGTTGACGCGGCGATGGGACAGGCCAGCAAACTTTCGTTGGGGATGCAACTTTCCAAGTTGTCGCCGAACGATTCGAGTCACGCGCGCTGGTTGCCGCGACCGTGGCATTTATACCGCACGTGGGGGACATTGACACAAACCCCACCCGTGCGCGGGATATCATGACCACCGAAGCGTTGCACAGTGATGCCGCGAATCGAAAACCGACGAAGCGGTCGTCGTGTCTTGCCAATGCTTTGCGGTTCGTCCGTGCTACTTATTTTGCAACCCCGTTACGGCGCTGCCACCTTTGCCAACACGTTCTTCAGCACATGCGGCGAGATCAGATGGCTCCGGTGAGTGTCGTCGATGAAGACTGACCAATCGCCGTGGTGGATGCCGTTGGCCAGTTGCTTGAGCGGTTCGGCGTAGGTTTTGTAGACGTCTCCATTGAAGCAACACGAATCGAATTGATTCAGCACCTGGATCTGCTTGCGAGGACGGCCCTCCTGCGGCGCGATCCCGCCGAGGGCGAAGACTTCCAGCCACGAGGCGATGCCGGTCGCCCGATCGAGGACGCCGTCTTTGTTGGAATCCTCCTCGCCGAAGATGGGGCGATACTCTTGTTCCGAGTCCCCCGCGCTCCCTGGGCTAAACGGTCGCGCGTACACCGGGAGGGCACCGGCAACCGGTATCGAGACATCGACCCGCGGATCAACCGCCGCGTAGAGATGGGTCGTCCAGCCGCCGCCAGAGAGTCCGATCATGAGCGTCTGCTTGGGACTGGGGTACTCGGCCAGCAGTTCGTTCAGGGCCTGGGTAATCGGTTCGAGAAAGAACCGCATCGTTCCGGCTTTCAATGTGGGTTCGACCTTGGAGAACAGTTCGTCGTGACCGGCGACGCTTCGTTGACGGATTTCGAACTTCTGACCCTCAATGACACAATCCGCATCGCGATTCCACGCGACCATAGGCATCTGAATGATCGCCACGACGTAGCCGTCGCGGAGCAGTTGATTCACCGAATCGCTCAGCCCGAACGCCAAGTAGTTCGCTGGGCCTTCAGGCATGTGTCCGCCGTGGACAATCGCCAGCTTGGAACCCACGGGGCCGTCGGATTTGGGTGTGACGACGTAAACATTCGCGTGCCAATCGAAGCCCGACACATCGACATCGAGCCGCTTGGCCGACGCCAACAAACCCGCATCGAGACTGGCGAGTTCGGGGGCGTCTTTCGCCACGTCATGTTTGGCCGGCAGAGTCTTCGGGAGTCCATCGGGCCAGATCGCGCGGATCAACCGTTCGCGCGTCGCCTCGGCTTCGACCGAGTTATGAAACCGCACCAGCCCATCGATCCGAAAGTCCTTCAGCGCTTCGGGCTTGGCCTGCGCAGCGACGTCGCGCCCCGACAGAAGGCACAGGCCAATCAATAAGGCCGCACGCCATAAGCAACTGGAACTCGACACGGCTTGTAATGGAATGTCACGCATCTTTATTTCTCGTTTCTGTTTCTCAGAGTGTGGTTCGCTCCCGAGTCCTCGAACACGCAATCGCGAATCATTCTATTTGCTTTGAGTTGGCAGCCTAACGGAGGGGAAGCCGATTCTGCTGTGGGCGGGCGGGGGGAGCGCCCAATGGCACTCACTTTGATCAGCCGGAACGCGCTAGTCAGCAGATCCATGATGGGTTTGTCTCGCAAATGCCAGCTCGTCCACGAAAGTCATCCGGGACTTTTCCAAGTCGCACCCGAAACCGTGAGTCGGACACAAACGCACTTCGCGTTACGATCCCGCCTCATCGCGCTTGTCGCCATTGAAACGCCGATCCCTTGCCTGAGAGCCAATTCGCCATGAACAAGATCCTCGTCCTATTCGATTCACGATCCGGCCACACGGCGCGCATGGCGGCACTCGTGGCCGAGGGAGCGGGGAGCATCGCCGACACCGAGATTCGACTCCGCTCGGTGGACGAGGCGACCGCCGCCGATGTCGTCTGGTGCGACGGGCTGGCGGTCGGCAGTCCGACGAACATGGGGTTGCTCAGTTGGAAGATGAAGCGGTTTTGGGACGAGACCATGATGCCGCAGTGGGCGAAGGTGGATGGCAAGATCGCCTGCGCGTTCAGTTCGTCCGGCGGCTGGGGCGGAGGCTCTGAACTGGCTTGTCAGAGTTTGCTGACGGTGCTGATGAACTTCGGCTTCCTGGTCTTTGGCGTCACCGACTATGTGAGCCGCGACCTGACGCTGCACTACGGCGCAATCGCCGCCAAGGAAC
>JANNDA010000470.1:0-2043 GCA_031387195.1 Planctomyces sp.
GTATCTCGATTTCTTGCGACACCTGAAAAACGCTCGTGAGAGCAACGCTTTTTGTTTCAACCGATTAAGACGATCCTGAAAGTCATACAGTCGAAGTAGGATCATGTCGCAAAAAACATCGCCTTCGGCAATAACGATCTAAGAGGCTCTTAAAAACGGCTTTTTGATGGTGGCTTGACTCTCCGAGTCGTGCAGTTGTCCGCGTAAATGCTCGACTCGAAGAGTCAAGCTACGGAACGTCGGCGGGCGCGCGGCAGTGAGTCAGCCCTCCGAGAGGTACCACATCGGGCGTGAAGGTTTCACCTTCGTTCGTCGTCTATTCTGTTTTGTCACGGACTATCGACAGGGACGACATTGGCTTTCTTTTCAGCCGCTTGCTTTGGAATGTCGAAATCCTTTGTCGAATCCTTAGATGGCAACTCCAGACGGACTTCGTGTCCTTCAAACAACGCCGTGACGGGCTCGTCGTTGTTGGGTTGCGGTTCGTTTTGGAGGCCCGTAATCCGCGAGATCACCTTGCCGGGGATAACTCCGTCGCCCCGTTTCCGCGTGTCAAAGCTGCCGTCGCGAATTTCGGCGAAACCTTGTGGCCCCTTGTTGCCGACATCGGGCTCAAACTGGATCGACCCAAATTTGACCGGCTTGCCGTCGAAGGTGACCTTGCCAGAAACGTGAAATCGAACCGGACCAGAATCGCCGCCGCCGCAACCGATGGTGACGGCGATCAGTCCCAGCGATAGCCACAACACCCACTTTTGTGATCGAACTGATGGGACATGGGGGAACACACAACGTCGTCTCATGAAGAAAACTCCCGGTTGCCGTCGAATTGACGTGTCCGACAAAAGTCGAAGTAACGTGGGCTTCAGCCCACGTTTCCAGGCAGACTGCGCTTCCGCGTGGGCTCAAGCCCACGCTACAGCGACTTTTGTCGGGCTCGTCCGAGTCAAATTACTCCAATACTGCGACCTCGCGGCCCTTCATGCTGCCGAGCGCCTTGTAGATCGCGATGTCGATAGTCTTGTTGACAAACCGTGTGGCACCATCGGCCATTAGGAAATGCGTTCCACCCGAATGTTCGCTGCCAAAGCTGACGTCATTGAAGTTCGCCCCCGTGTATCCGACGAGACCGATCCCCGAATTGAGATTCTTGCAAGAGCCAATCGCCGACGAGTCGGCTCCACGAATGAAAATGCGGTAGGGAGCACCGGCGTTGAGTGACCAAGACAGTTCACCGACGATGAACGTGTTGGAGGTGCCATCCTTGATGTCGCCGATTGTGCTGTAATTCAGTCGGCGCAGAATCCCCTCATTAGAAAACCCACCATGGCCCGCCGGAGCGGCAGTCACCGAGTAGGCGGGACTACCGGCGACCAAAGTATTGGTTCCCTTGGGGCCCATGACGCCGTAGTAGTTCGTGGAATAGGTTGGAACTCCGGTGGCTGCCGGCGAATACTCACCGGCATTCGTCGTCTTGTAGGTCGCTTGGTCTGCACTTGGACAAAAGAAGCCAGGAATCGGTGCGACGCACAGCGCCACGTTGGCGACCGGTGTTAAATAACTAATGGCATTGAAATCAAACTTTTTGTAGAGCGGAGCTTGGTCCATGTTAGGCAACACCATGACATGCCAACTCAAGCCATTACCGGCACCTGCCCCCTGGGTAAACCCACCGACCGGGAACATCTTCGCCGAGTCGTGGTAATTCTGGAGCGCCAAGCCAAATTGCTTGAGACTGTTCTTGCACTGTGAGCGGCGGGCTGCTTCACGGGCTTGCTGCACGGCAGGTAACAGCAACGCAATCAGGATCGCAATGATCGCAATGACAACGAGCAGTTCAATCAACGTAAAACCCCGAGCTCGGCCAGTGGCCATGATTTGTCTCTCCGTCAAAAACAATGAATGAGAATTACCGAAAAACAAAATGGAAAACTACGTAAGAATTCAGCCAGAACGGGGAGCACATCGACTTCTCTGTCGATTGCTTTGTCAACAGTTCGCCGAAGAAAGGCAGATGGTGATGCGGGAGTCGGGAAACTCTTA
>JANNDA010000274.1:0-4193 GCA_031387195.1 Planctomyces sp.
TTGAAATTGAATGACACGCGGATCACCGACGACGGCTTGGCGTCGCTTGCCAGCATGTCTGCACTGCGGTTGTTGTATCTCGGAGACACAAGCATCACCGACAACGGGCTGAAGAAGTTGGAGTCGTTGCCGCAGTTGGAAGCAATCAAGTTGTCGCGTTTGCCGGTGACGGATGATGGCGTGAAGTCGATGTCGCTGATGCCTCGATTGCGCTACTTGGGGCTGGATGAAACGCAGGTCACCGATGTCTGTTTGGGGCACTTCGCCATTCTCCCGAACTTGATTTTCCTCGACGTTCAGGGGACTCGAATCACCGATGCAGCGGTCGCGGTGTTCCGTAAGCAGCATCCGAAATGTCATGTCGATTTGTAGTCCGCACGAGGTTCCGAGACTTTGTGAATTGTTCGTAAGAATTTCACCGACGAGAGCGAACTGCTTGCCACATAAGTAACCCGAAGCGTCAGCGAGGGCGAACGCTTCACAGGAATTGGATCGTTGGGCGTGCTAGAGCGCCCGCCCTCGCTGACGCTTCGGGTTACTTGCGCAAAGAAGAATTTGAGGCTGTGTCATCAGCCGTTTCGCTGCGAGCGAGTGGTCTGGCTGGTCGCGGCAGCGCTCCCTAGAATCCCTGGCCGCGCCGAGCCTCTCGTTGATGGCTTGGTGCGTGGTTGTCATTCATCCTCGTTCACAACGACAGATCCCTCTGCATGGCTGACCCGCGCATTAAACTGAAGAACCGCCACTTGGCTGCGTTGTTGGCGTTTTTGATTCCTGGTGCTGGCCATGCCTATCAAGGCCGCTATTTCAAAGCACTGATTTATTCGGTCAGTGTCTTGGGGCTTTTTGTTTGGGGCATGTCCTTGGGCGATTGGAAGGTCATCTACTTCCGCTGGCAGCCGAAGGAAAAGACGATCGGTTATCTGTCGCAAGTGTTGACTGGACTCCCCGCTCTTCCCGCGCTCGTGCAGTCGTATCGGTATTCGCTCGCGACGGATGAAGGGAACCGCCGTCCTGGGCAGGAAGACTTTCCGATCGATGCGACCTTCCGAGGTTTCGCGAAACACGAGTCAGCCAATGACACCTGGGAAGGTCCGGTTTCTGGCCGGATAAAACTCAGCCTGCAAGATGGCCAATTTGGTCCTGAAGTGCGTGGTGAGTTTCACGGCGTTCTGGAATCAGGTGATCGTCGTGAAGTGGAAATGTCGTTGGCCGGGCCGACAGAGTTAGCTCCGCGTCTGCTGGCCAGTGGCAATGTCGCCTCGCAACTCGATGGCAAGAATCGAGGAAAAGAATTTTCCAGTTCGGGGCGACGAGTGAGTTGCCGAATCGTTGAGCCACGGAATGATTTCGATTCACCGGCCGGACAGTTGGAGGGGACGATCCCGCGCTCGTTTCTCGATTGGTATCAGGTGCCACTTGAAGACGACGCGCTGCAAGAACTAAATCGCCGCTTAGGCCGCCGCTTTGAAATCGCCTTGCTCTTCACGTGGGTCGCAGGTTTGCTGAATCTGTTGGCGGTCTGGGATGCACTCGAAGGTCCGGCTTACGGTTACGGGGATGAGGTCGATCAGCCAGAATTGGACGGGCAACCCGGTAAAAAGTTGGACTCTGTCGGCGCTTCCGTTACCTCTGCAACGGCGGTCGCAGGCTCAGCCGGCGTTCCTGCGTGACGACCGTGCTGAATTCTTTTCTTGGAATCCTCGGATCAAACATGCTGCTCGCTACTCAAAACGTGTTGTGGTATCTGCTGCCGCTGGCCATCGCAATCAGCTTGGTTTACAGCGCCAGCCGGTTTGAAATGCCCGACCGAATCCTACACCGAGCCATCCGGCTGTTCTTTCAGATTGTCCTCTTCATGGGGACCGTCTTTGCAATTCTGTTCGTACTCTCCGACGGTCTGTGACGCATTATGGAGCGGGGGCAGCGCGATCGTGAATCGTGTCCCACGTCCCACTTCGCTTTCGCAGGTGATCGTTCCTCGGTGAGCGTCCACGATCTTGCGAACCGTCGGTAAGCCAAGTCCATTGCCACTGGGTTTCGTCGAGAAGAAGACCTCGAATATCCGTGAGCGAGTCTTTTCATCCATGCCTTGGCCGTTGTCGATCACGGCTAAATAAACTTGGCCATCGCGTCCGAACGTTTGTAATTCGAGCAAGCCTCCCGACGGCATCGCTTGTTGTGCGTTCAATGCGAGGTTCAACAGCACTTGCCGCATCAGAGCCATATCCAGCGCGACTAGCGGCAAGTCGCCGGACAAATGCGGGCTGATCTCAATGCCGTGCTCACGGGCCTCGCTGTGAAAGAACTCGATGAATGCGGAGACGATACCGTTCAGATCGGTTGGCGTGAGTGACAACTCGCCAACACGAGCGAATTTCAAGAACGCATTCAGGATGTCTTCCAAGTGGCCGCATTCTTTTTGAATGGTCTGAATCTTGGTCAGCATGCGGCGTTCTCGCTGCGATTCCGATTCGCCAATGTCCTCCGCGAGCAACTCCAGCAACATACTCATGGTCGAGAGCGGGTTCTTAATCTCGTGAGCCAAGCCTCCCGCGAGCGTCGCAATCTCAGCATATTGTCGCAGCAGTCGTTGTCGTTCATCACTTTCAAAGTGGTCGGTCGTCATGGCATTTGGTCCTATCGCAAGCGATCCCGACATCTCTAAAGAATGAACAGTCACCACAGAGCACACAACTATAAGGTGCGGAGCCACCGGTCAATCGACCCGAAATCGCGAATGTGCCTTCGTTGTCAAGAAGCAGTGGTCGCCGCTGGGAAGTAATTTGGGAACGACTCGCGCGGCGGACTTGCCGTTGCCCAGCAAATAGTTTTCCTGCGAACGAAACAAGCGGTACTCGTGCGGCCAACTCGGCGGCAGTAAGTGATCGTCCTGCTTGAACAACGTCACTTCACGGAAGTAATTGGCGACCTCCCAAGTTTCCGTAACTCCCGAATGTTTCAACTGGCCACTCGAAACCCAGAAGAACCGCTCTGGACCGCTTGAGATTGGTCGGGGCTTTCGCTAGTTTGTGCCGCTCTTTTCCACCCGAAATTGATCTGAAATTGGCAGGAACGATTTGAAATGGTGATTCGCCCCAGAACAAAGCGCAAAATTGCCCTGAAATTGAAGCGCTGTCCGAAGTGCAACTGTTTGGTAAAGGCTCGCGTACGCTGCAAACGCTGCCATTTGTTACTGAAGAAAAAGTAGAACGAACCAGCGCGGGATCGGGACGTCTTGAATTCGTCCTTGAGGACGCATGGTAAATTGGGTTCAAAAACAGCACGAGGCAGGCCATTCGCCTGCCTCGTGCTGTTTCGTATCTCTAAACCTGACGGAATCGAAGCTACTCAGGCTTCTGCTCTTTCTCGTCATCAGCCTTGGCTCCGATCGCTTTCCGCAGATCGTCTGTTGTTCCCGAAACTGTCTTTTCGGGTCCGGTGAGCTTCAAAAAATAGCTCCCGTTCTCGCCGGCCATCAGCATCATTGCGAGCATTCGCTGGCCAGCAACAGGAATGGTCTTTTGTGCGAACGGAGGGCCATCTGGCTTGTTATAGATTCCCGTCGCATCGACCAAGACATATTCGCCTTGCGAACCTTTGCCCTTGGTCACTTTGACTTTGCGGTCTTTGGGTGAGAACTGATTGATCCAGCGTTTGACGTTCTCGTCCACGCCACCGCCGCCGCCGCCAAATTGGTTGATGACCAACTCGGCCGATTCCTTGTCCCCCTCGGCTGCCGCGATCTTGAATTGTGCGACACGCAGCTTGTTGCTCGGCTCTTCCTGCTTCCAGGCTTTCGGGACGGTCAACTTGATATCCTTGACGGCCACTTCGCGAGTTTCTTTCTCTTCGGCAACCACGACGATGGTGACACTGCAAACCAGCGCCGCAGCTAACGAGGCGGCCCAATAACGATGACTGTGCATGAACGAACTCTCCTCCTAAGGATGATTTGTGGAACGGACTTTTTCCGATCGGCGCGAGATTCTCAATCCGTATCCATCGAATTGCAACGACACGCGGATACCGTAATGTGGTGCCGACAAGCACGACGCGCCAGCGAGTGAAGCTGGTCTGAATCACTCGCTGGCGCGTCGTGCTGATTTTTTACTGACGAGGGACAGCATGGCCAAATCATCGACCGGGCGTTTGGTGTTAATCACGGGTGTCACAAAAGGGCTCGGAGCGGCGAT
>JANNDA010000330.1:0-2885 GCA_031387195.1 Planctomyces sp.
AAACGAGAACGATTCCACTCAGCACCAAGCCACAGGCAATCCAAGCCTTTTGAGAAACCATGATCCGATCCTTTCCGGCCGCCACGCGCGCCGAATCACAAAGCCAATTGACCAACCAGTGACACAATCCCTCCGCAGCACACGGACACACCGCGACGCGGAACTGAAAGAGACCTCAACCGCCAACCACTGGCCGGACACGCGAACCCATCAGGCGTTGCCGCCAATCACGGGCGCAAGCGTCATGCAATTGGAAGGTTTCGGTTGAGCCAAACAGAGCCGCCGAAATCAGCCGGCACCGACCAATCCTTGGTCAAAGCGAGCATTCGGCGACGTGGCGATTAGCACTGCCACGAATGCAGAGCAACGCGGATCGCACGACCCGATCGTGCCGTCGGTGGTGTCCCATCAGAGTACACCGCCACCGCGAAGAAGTCGCCCGTCTCCAGCATCAGCGGAACGGCGAGATTCAAAGCCAAATCATCCAACCACGAACGAGTCATCTCGATCGTGAACTCGGTACTCGGCGACGGAACCGCGTTGCACAAACTCTTCTCGCACTTGCAACGCTCGGTCGGACCTTTCGAGGCCGGCAATCGGCCGCCCGATTGCGACTCGTCCTGCTTGTCATCCGAGTCGCTAGTGAGCTGCCCCTGACAACACGCGGGCCACTGAACTCCCTGGCCTTCGCCGGTCCTCGCCCAAGAGGTCGTCAATGCCGCAAACCGTGCGAGCGTGCAACAACACGGGTTCGGTCCCGTGAGCGACAGCATCAGCATGTAGGCGGCAAGGGCGTAACGAAACATGGCAGGCAAGCAAACCTTGAAAGTCAGACCGGGAACAATTCTCGCGATCAGTTGGAATCTATCGTCTCTCCTGGATCGTGTCTTTACCGGTTTTTCTCCGTCCGCGTTGGAAATTTCACTGGGTCCGCCACTCGTTGTTGACGTCCGAGACCATCGACGGCCAGCCAAACCAACCACGGAGCGAACTCAATCCAAGTCACGACGTAGTCAAAGAACTGCGGCCCCGGATAGGACGTGCCGAGTAGCGGCGAGGGAAACTGAGATGTCATCCAGAAGCGCAGGTAGTACACGAACGCCAAACCGCTCAGAGCAAACCAAGCTCGGCTGCGTGCGAACGGCAGGAAGGGCAAGCACCATGTCAGATACCACGGGTTCTGCGTCGGCAGCAGCAACCAGAACCACGCGAGGGTCAGGAATGTGGCCTCCAGCAGTCGTTCGTGTCGTTGGTCCTCAATGTCAGCAGTCACCCGTAGCGCGAGGCCGACGACCGCACTGACCAACGTGAGGCTCAACAAGAATCGCGTTAGGACGAACGGGACTCGCTCCGCCGCCAAGCCCGTCTGTTGAGCGACGGCCGCGACCAGTGCGGCTCGCCACGATTCGGGAGTCACTGTGAACCACGCGACTTGTTCGGCAGGCAAGCCGGACGACGGGCGCAGGTTTTCGATCACGAGCAAAAACAGAAAGTCGTTCATCTCCCAGCGGCCGAGAAACGCTCGCAGGCTTTCGCTGGGATCGCGCGGGGTGGTTGAGACTTCGGTGGGCGGCAACGGCGGTTGATCGTGGTCGCTCTGAGTCACGTTGGTATCGTTCATTTCCAGACTTCTCACACCGATGGCATCTGGCGTTTCGGTGGTTGGAAGCATCGGCCACAACACTGTCATGGTGGCCGTCACGAAGATGACAGCGGCGATGACACTGGCTTCACGCTCACTCGGCGAGCCCGCAGCGGCAGACTCTCGGCCTCGCCTGCGAACCATTACTCCCACGCGAACAAAGTCGCCAAGTCTTCGTTGACCAGTTCGATGCCGATCAGCGAATCGCCGGAGTTCTTCTGACTGGAGCCACCGCGAGCCGCACCCCCTTGGCCGCCGAGTCCGGTGTCGTTCCCCGCTTCGCCGTCGAGCGAATCTTTGCCGAGGCCGCCGATCAGCAGGTCATCGCCGAGGCCACCCTGGAGCGTGTCGTTGCCCGCGCTGCCGATGAGCGTGTCTTGGCCATCACCGCCCATCAGCAGGTCGTGGCCGTTCTGGCCGACCAGCGCGTCGTCACCGGCTCCGCCATCCAGCGTGTCATTGCCGTTCCCGCCGTTGAGCGTGTCATTCCCGTCGCCGCCAGTGATCGAATCTTTGCCCGCACCACCCAGCAGCGTGTCGTTGCCGCTGCCTCCGGTCAGGATCGTGTTGCCCAGGAACGCGGACGCATCAATGCGGGAACTCGTGTTCGCCGTCGTGAGACTCGCCCGCTCAATGGAATTGAGCGTCTCGTTGCCCAGCCCCGTGAGCGTGGACGGCGTGAGCACAAAATTAGTCGCTCCCGCTTCGATGACGTAGTCCGTGCCGTTGCCCCCGGCGAGCTGATTGGTCCCGCCGTTCCCCGTCAGCTTGTCGTTCCCCTCGCCGCCGTCGAGGCTGTCGTTCCCCGCGCCGCCGATGAGCGTGTCGTTCCCGCCATTGCCCGACAGCGTGACGTTGCCACGAAACTTCTTCACGTCGATCTTGTCCTTGCCCGCGCTCCCCGCGAGCGACATCTCTTCAATGTCCGCGATCGTGTCCGCGCCGAGTCCGGTCATCGTGTACTTCGTTTTGATTTCCGTTCTCGCCAACTTCACCACCGAGCCCCCCGCCGGATCGTTCGGAGCCGCGATCTCTTCCACCAGCCGATCCGTCCCGCCCCCGCCCACCAGCGAATCATCCCCCGCTCCACCGCTGACGACGTCGTTAAAGTTCGATCCAATGATCGTGTCATTTCCCGCGCAGCCCTTCAGTGTGACTGAATGAGAAAACGAACTGGCGTCGAGCCGGTCGTCACCGTCTCCGCCCATCAGATCGACACCTTCGATGCTCGACCACCGCATCA
>JANNDA010000392.1:0-4428 GCA_031387195.1 Planctomyces sp.
ATTCCTTCGGCGCGCGATAGACTGCCATCCGTGGCTCTCCGTCGGACTCGGTTCAGGTCGTTAGACAACCCGAACTCTCCCCGGAGAGCCACGCTCTTGAACAGACCAGCTCGAAAACCGACCGTTGTCGGAAAGTGCAGACTGACGAAGCGGGGCGAGAATATCGCCCGCTGAGCAGCCATTCCAGGCGGCATTTGGTTCGGCAATGGTCCGCGGAGGGCTGCTGGAATTGTTTCAGTTCGTTGACGCTCGCAAAATGGGGGGCCTATCATCCCAACCCCTGTCGGTACGGCTCGACCCACCGATTGGGGTTCCAGTTGGAATTTTGCTTCCGAAGTCCTCTCAAACCCTCGGATACACCCACGGATGTTTTCAATTCTCGGCAAGATGGTCTCTCGCGCATGGCCAGCGATTTTGGTGGCCTGGATTGTTGCGCTGGTGGTTCTCAAGCTGGTTGCTCCGCCTTGGAAAGAAGTGGCCGCCAACGGTGAATTCGCATTTCTCCCCAAAACGGTGCCAAGCCGTATGGGTGAGGATCTTTTTCGTAAAGGCTGGGACGAGCCGTTTGCCAGCAACGTCGTGGTGATTGTTCGCCGAGAAAGTTCCGACGCCGGCCTGCTCGAAACTGACAAGCAATTCATTGAAGAGACGTTACGACCGCGACTGGAGGCGATTGCCGCAGAAGAGGCTCCAAAACTTTATGCCCAATTGCTGAAGCAAAAACAGGCTCGCGAGAAACCGAAAGAAGAGGGGATCGAGCCTGAGATTGAGGTTGAAAAATCCATCACCGTCCGGACTTTCTCGGATAAGTCCGTAGGACGATTGCTGAACAGTCGCGACAACAAAGCCTCGCTGGTGCTGTTGGAATTGCCCACCGAGTTTCTCGACGCCCGCAATATCACGCTCATTAAACGCATTCAGGATTTGATCGATGTGCGCGGCGAGATGCAGACTGAGGGGATCATTCCGCGCGGGCTCGATTTGGCGTTGAGCGGTTCAGCGACGGTTGGTCGAGACATGTTGATCGCCGCCCATGAAAGCTCGCGCGACACCGAGAAATGGACGGTCATTCTGGTGGTGCTGCTGCTGGTGGCGATTTACCGAGCGCCGTTGATGGCGATCATTCCGCTGATCACCGTGGGGGTGGCCACCGAGATTTCGTTAGCACTCCTCGCGTTGTTGGCCAAAGCGGGATACGTCAACATTTTTTCGGGCATTGAAGTCTACGTAAAGGTGCTCAGTTACGGAGCCGGGGTCGATTACTGCCTGTTTCTGATCGCTCGATACAAGGAAGAACTCGATGAAGGGGCGACGTTGGACGAGGCGGTGTCGAACTCGCTCGCGAAGGTCGGCCACGCTTTGGTGGCGAGCGCCGGAACGGTGATCTGCGGCATTTTCATGATGTACTTCGCCGAGTTTGGAAAGTTCAGCCAAGCCGGAATCGCCATCACACTCGGTTTGGTCGTCGTCCTGGCTGCCGCGATGACCTTCTCCCCTTCGTTGCTGAGGTTGGCTCGAAGGTGGGCATTTTGGCCGCGATTTGCAGGTCAAAATCTCCCTCGGACTGCCGGCTGGGTCTCGGCCACGTCGCTGTGGTCACGCTTGTTTGAACGTAATCTGGGCCAGATCATCTGGAGCCAAGTCAGCAATCTGGTCCGCAGCCGCCCGGGAACAGTGTTGCTCGGCAGCTTTCTGGTGATGCTGCCGTTTGCCTGGATTGGAGTGCAGTTTCGCAGCCACCTGAGTTACGGCCTGCTGACGGAACTCCCTCGTGACCGAGCCAGCGTGATTGGATCGGAAGCGGTCTCGCTGCATTTCCCGCCCGGAATCGGTGGGCCAATGACATTTCTGGTCCGTACAACGGCGGGAACCTTCCTCAACGAGGACGAAGTTGGTTTGAATTCAGAAGCCAAGCTGTTGGTTCAAAGCTTGACTGAGGAACTTCACAAACATCGTGATCAACTGCAACTTGCCGATGTCCGCAGCATTCTTCAACCCTTTGGCGAGACAACCTCGATCGCCAACGATGAATCAGCACAACAAGAAAACGCTTCCGAAATCGTCCTCACGGGGGGCAACAAAAGTTTTCTCAATCGAGCAGTCCAGGCCGGCAAGAACCGGATCACCCAAGATCGCACTTTGAAGCATTACGTCAGTTCTGTCGGTGACTTCAAAGGGAAGATTCTGCGATTGGACTTGGTCTTGCAGGAGGATCCGTTTGCTCGAAACAGCATCGCGCAGTTCGAGACGATTCGGCAATCCGTTCAAGAGGCGGTTCCGGCGGGCATGGAGGTCTTTGCGATCGGCCCCACCGCGAGTATTCGAGATCTCAAGAACGTGACCGATCGCGATCAAAATCGCATTGATGTGCTCGTCCTGAGCGGGGTGTTCCTGATCCTGATTGTCCTGCTCCGACGATTCACGATTTCGTTGTACTTAATCGTTAGCGTTTTCTTCAGCTATCTGGTCACGCTGGGGGTCACGTTCGCGGTCTTCTACTTGATGGACATCGACGGATTTGTGGGACTCGATTGGAAAGTGCCGATGTTCCTCTTCACGATCCTGATCGCCGTCGGCGAAGACTACAACATTTTCCTGATGACTCGCATTGACGAAGAGCAGGCGTTGCATGGTCCGACAGACGGTGTCATTTCCGCGTTGCGAAAAACGGGCAGCATCATTTCCAGTTGCGGAATCATCATGGCGGGAACATTTTGCTCGCTGATGGCGGGATCGCTAGTTGGTCTGAAACAACTGGGATTCGCTCTGGCATTTGGAGTGTTGCTCGACACGTTCGTCGTGCGACCGATCTTAGTGCCGGCGTTTCTGGTATTGCTTCATGAGGGTCGCTTGGGAAGTTGGCAACGTCTGCTCGGTCGAGCCGATCAGAGCTCGGCCGTTCCCGCTGTGACACAATCGCTCGATGTTGGAGGCGAATGATGAGTTCGGTGCCGAGCTCTGCTTGGGCAGGAATTGCCACGTTGCTGTTGCTGGCATCGACCCCGACCGTTGCTCAAGAGACCGTTCCGGGTTGGCATTCCAATCTGGCTCAGGCTCAAAAGTTGGCCGAGGAATCCGGTAAGCCGCTCTTCATCGTCTTCCGCTGCGTCCGTTGACCGGAGTGCTGGATCTGGGATGGGCAGGTTGCTCAGGAAGACCCCGAAATCAGAGACCTGCGTGGAAAATATGTCTGCGTCCGGGTCACGTCGATGAACGGCGTGAATCTGCGGCGGTTTGAGTTCGACTACGACGCGACTTGGACCGCCTTCTTGACCGACTCGCAACTCAATGTTTACAGCCGATACGGCGGACGTGATCAAGGCGATCCCGAATCACGGCTCAGTAAGCCTTCATTGTTGCACACCATGCAGCAAGCGCTTACCGCTCACGACGAAATTCGTGCGCTGCGTGCTGCCAGTCAGGTCGTTCCGCCGCCAGTAAAGCCACATGCGCCGCCAGAAAATGACTCCACGAGCACGCCGGATTTCACACGGGGTAAGTCCGACGATGTCATCCCGATCTTTCAGCCAATCCCGGCAGCGGTCGTAAAGCCGGAAGAGATGTCGCTGCTGAAGAAGAATCATCGTGGCTGCATTCACTGCCATCAGGTCAAGGAATACAGCCTGTTGCAAGCATTTCACGACGGTCGCTTCGGACGCGAGTTGCTGTTTACGTTCCCGCTCCCCGAATCACTGGGCCTCGAAATCGACCGAAAATTCGGACACCGAATCGCAAAGATCCTGCCCTTATCGACGGCGGCGAAATCTGAGCTGTACGCAGGCGATGAGATCGTGCAGGTCAGCGATGTGCCGATCCGATCGGAACTCGACATTCGCTGGGCACTGCATCGACTGCCGCAAACGGCGGCAAAAGTAACGATTCTGGTGCGCCGACCGAATGACAGCCTCTCGTCGTCCAACAAACTTGCGAAGTCAAAATTGGTGACGACCGAAATCACATTGCCGGCTCGATGGCGCGAAGGGGAACTCAGTTGGCGCAAGTCGTCGCGCAGCATTCCGGTCGACTGGGGCTTCCGCGCCGCGTCGATGACGGCGTTACAACGCCGTGAAGCGAGTCTGTCGGCCGAGGGCTTGGCGATTCAGATTCTCTCGGTCAAGCCGCGTGGTCTGGCCGCTGCGGTGGGACTCCGCAAAGCAGACGTGATCGTGGCGTTGGATGGTGAGCGTCGAGTTCGGTCGCTCGAACAACTTCGCTCCGACATGCTGCGTCAATTCTCCCCCGGTGATGAGATTAGCCTGACGATTCGACGTGACAACGAAACGCTCGATCTCAAGGGGCGATTTCCGGACTGGTTCACCGAAGAGACTTCCGTGCCGTAACCGGTCTCTCAAAAAACGTCGCTGTCCTTTGAACGTGATTAAGGCTCGCGACTACAACTCGCTCATGTCATTCCTCCGCAGCCAACCG
>JANNDA010000417.1:0-10468 GCA_031387195.1 Planctomyces sp.
ATTCCCGAAGCGTTCAAAGAGCGCGGATGGACGATCGCGAAAGCCTTGCATGTGCTCAGTTGGCACGAAGCTCATCATCAAGGGCAGGCTCACATCACGCTGAATCTGTGGAAGAACCGAGCGTCGTAACCGTTGAATGGCTGTCACACGTACTAGCCCGACGCGCCAGCGAGGGGTGACGACGAGCGAGGGGTGACGACGAGCATCCCTCGCTGGCGCGTCGGGCTAATATGAAACGGTGCTGGTGAGGTGAGGGCCGATGTCTGTGTCACAGCTTCAAGTGATCTTCGAGGACAACCACTGCTTGGCGATACTCAAGACAGCAGGTGTGTTGACGATGGGAGATCGAACCGGGGATGTTTCGGCAGTCGATCTGGCTCGCGAATATCTGCGCACGAAGTACGACAAGCCGGGAAATGTGTTTGTCGGTGTCGTGCATCGCTTGGATCGGCCAGTGTCTGGCGTATTGCTGTTTGCTCGGACGAGCAAAGCGGCAGCACGGTTGTCCGAGCAATTTCGGAAGCACACGATCCGCAAGGTCTATCACGCGGTCGTCGAGGGCCGTCCGCCGCAACGGCAAGGAGAGTTGGTCGATTGGATCGTGAAGTCAGCAGAGTCGAACGTCAGTCGAGTGGTGCGGCAGGGGGCAGGAGACGAGAGCAAAGAGGCGCGGTTAGCTTATCGGTGTCTCAAGTCTGCGGCAGGAGTGAGTCTGTTGGAAATCGACTTGCAGACAGGTCGCAGTCATCAGATTCGAGTGCAACTGTCGTCGCGCGGGATGCCGATTTGTGGCGACGCGAAGTATGGTTCGCAAACTCGACTCGATGGCTGGTTGGCGTTGCACGCCGCCTCGCTCACCTTTGAGCATCCCACGCTTCACGAACCGATCATTGTCACCGCACCGCATCCAGCAAACTGGGATCGTTTCCGCTTGGGGGCATCCGGCGGATAAGAGTTATGAACAAAAACATTTGCCAACAGTTTCGCAGTTTTTGGACAGCGGTGAGTCGTCTTCGCTTTCCGTGGCAGCGTGCCACGGCCGGCGTCTGCTTGTTGAGCATGCTGGCGTTGTCAGGCTGCGAATCGACTTCCCAGCCGACATCCAAAGTGACGACCGCCGTTTCCAACGCCTTGAAGGAAATCAAATCACCGGAAGACGAAGCGCTGCTACGAAAACTTTGCACGCAGTGCCATCTCTTCGCGGAGCCGAGCGTGCTGCCCAAGAACGAGTGGGACTCTGCGATCACCCGCATGGTGCCGTTGCCCGGATTCGGTCGGTCCATTCCGCGCAGGATTGAGACCTCAGCCATCACTCGCTGGTTTCGCGAGCGAGCCCCTGAAACGCTGACGTTTGCCGATCGTTCGCTGTTACCGATTGAGCCTCCGCCGCTGAAACACACCTCGTTGCGATTGCCGAAATCAAAGGACTTCCCGTTCGTGTCACAGGTTCGCATGGTGACGCATCCGGTCACGAAAGAACGTTCGTTGCTGACCTGCGACATGCACACCGGCTGGATCTGCGAAACAAAGCACGGCAGCGATCCGCTCATGCCGCGCTTGCTGAGCGATCAAGTGTCTCATGCCGTCCGCGCACAAACGGTCGATCTCGACGCTGACGGTCGCCTGGAGTTGCTCGTGGCGAATCTCGGTTCGTTTACGGCGATGGACCACAACTTGGGAACAGTCGAATGGCTTCGTCCGAAGGGAACCGGGTTCGAGAAATTCGTATTGGCCGAAAACCTCGGCCGGGTGGCTGATCTCAAACCGTTCGACTTCGATGATGATGGAGATCTCGATTTGGCCATTGCCGAATTTGGTTGGCGACTTTCGGGCCGCGTGTTGCTGTTGGAAAACACGACTCGCAAAGGCGGCTTATCGCACACACCGCAATTCACTCCGAGAACGCTCGACGAACGTCACGGAGCCGAGCAGGTCGAGGTCATCGACATTGATGGCAACGGTCGGCTGGACGTCGTGGCCCTGCTGGCTCAGGAGCACGAGATGCTCGTGGCCTACCTGAATCTGCCCGATGGGAGTTTCAAAGCCCAGGAATTGTTTCGAGCGCCGCATTCGGTCTGGGGCTACTCTGGATTTCAACTCTTGGATTTTGACGGCGATCAGGATTTGGATGTGCTCGTGACCAACGGCGACATGCTGGATGGCCCCACGATCAAGCCGTATCACAGCGTCGCGTGGCTGGAGAATGTCGGCGGCTTGAAGTTTGTCGAACACACGCTTGCTGAGTTACCGGGAGCACACCGCGCTGAGGCAGCGGATCTCGATGGCGATGGAGACTTCGACATCGTTGCCTGCACTCTGGTCCCCGCAGGCACCGATCTACAGGCTGAACAACAAAGTGGAACAATCCCTCCCGCACTGGTCTGGCTGGAGCAAACCGAACGGCTCAAATTTCAGCTTCACATTTGGGAACGCGGCCCCGGGCGATATCCAACGTTGACCACTGGCGACTTTGATGGCGACGGCAAGGCCGATGTCGCGCTGGGCATCGGCCTTTGGCAAAAGGCCGCATCTCCCGACGACCAGGAAAGCGATGTCGAACTCTGGCTGAGCAAGCCCTGATCGCCGCCAAATCACGCACACAATGGGGGCTGACTCACACGGCAACTTTCACCTCAGTTGCGGCGGCAGCAAGCGGATCCACACGGCGGCGCGTCGAACGGCGGAGAGGAGTGCGGGCCTACCACCGGAAAAAAATAATGACGCGCCACCGTGGGTATGCACCACAGAAGCACTTAGGCCGGACAACGGTCACTCAACGGGGCTTACAGATCTCCCCAATGCGAGAACGACGCAGGCCGCGAACTTCTGGAAATCGTACTGTCGGCATGGAACGGCAGTCCTTGCACCTCAGCGGATGCATCAGGAATCAGCATCACCGGAGTTCCACCGATCGCTTTGCGATGCCCTCCGGATACTTTCTGCAAACCCTGTTCTTCCTGAGAGAACACAAAAACCAAGACAGAGGCGGAAGCAACCACCAAGCTGGCGATCCAGGCGTTGAGTTCTGCTCGGCGCGGAGTCAACGCGCGTCGTTGAATGCGACGTGCCACGACAGGCCAGACGGTTGTTCGGGGAGTAACGATCGACTCCACACGGCTCGATTGCAAAGCAAAAAAACTCTGTTGGTGCTGGCTCCAGGCTTGTTGGCAAGTCGCGCATTCGGCCAAATGGATGTTCAATTCCACGGATTCGGCCTGTGGCAGATCTTCGCCGACGGCTAAAGCCATCTGACGTTGAGCGGTCCTACAATGCATGGT
Organism: Planctomyces sp.; assembly: GCA_031387195.1. Taxonomy (GTDB): domain Bacteria; phylum Planctomycetota; class Planctomycetia; order Planctomycetales; family Planctomycetaceae; genus SXKJ01. The sequence goes on from JANNDA010000417.1 coordinate 3,279, forward strand.
CAGTCTCCGAATCTTCAGCGGGGGTATTGCCGACCGGCATGGCGGTGCCGTGCCGTTTCCCCCAATAAAATTGAAATCGATGCCGGGCCTCAGCCAATCGCCAGCGGATGGTTGCTTCTTTGCGGTGCAGGATCGCGGCGATTTCCGCGGTCGAAAAATTTTCTAAGTCACGCAGCATAAGTACCGTGCGGTATTTTTCTGGAACCATTTGCAAAACTGCGTGGACTTCTTGTTGCAAATCCAAGGCGTTCCGGGGATCTGCCACAGCCGGATCAGGTGCTTTGTCCTTGTAGCGATCGGTAAACAATGACCAGCGATAGCGGCGCTTTTTTCGCCGTAAATAGTCCAAAGTCAGATTCACACCGATTCGAAACAACCACGGCCCAAACCGTCGGGAAGTGTCAAACTGGTCGAGGCGCTCGTAGACCTTGAGGAACGTTTCCTGAGCGAGGTCTTCGGACATTTCGAGATCGCGAGTAAAACGATAAATCACCCGGCAAAGCCGCTGTTCATAACGTTGGACCAATTCGCCATACGCCGCTTGATCGCCGCGGCGCGCAGCATCAACCAGCCGAGCGTCGCTGCCTCCGCTGGGTTCATTGAGGGCTACAGTTGTTAGAGCGTCGTGCTCCAAGATGGTCATCATTCAGGTCACTCTCCCCGAAGTGCTCACCGATTACGGCAGGCTGGACCGCTGCGTTGGAGTCATTTTCTGAACTCCCGCAGATTGCCATCGATTTCCCGTCACAATTCCGGAAAGTCTATCAAACGTCAATAGCGAGGTGTTGTTGAATTTGTGACTCAATTCAGGGCGTGTGGACCGGCGGGCTGCGATGACCTGAATTTCCCTAACATCAAGTCATGCCAATTGTCACGTCAGAGAGTCGATGATCCGAAGCCAGCCATTTTGGAGGTTTCGAGGCGTCACGTGAGAGGCTTCCGAGTTCTGACAGGCAAGGTTGAATTCCCGCATCATGGTCGAGACACTCACCGCCCGCCATTTGCTCAAACGACGGCCAATTGTTGACTCTATCACTGCCGGTGACGATCTCGTCGCCGGATTTTTGTTTTCCTCAAACTCGAAATCCGGTCCTCCCAATATGTCGCAGCCGCACGATTTGGCCGAACTTTCCATCAATACAATCCGCACGCTGTCGATGGATGCCGTGCAAAAGGCCAACTCGGGGCATCCCGGAACGCCCATGGCGCTGGCTCCTGTGGCCTACACCATTTGGCAAGAGTTTCTCCGATTTGATCCACATGATCCGATCTGGCCGAACCGTGATCGCTTCGTGTTGTCGGTCGGTCATGCGTCGATGCTACTGTATTCGATGCTGCATCTGACCGGCGTCAAGGCAGTCGGCAAGCATGACGAGATCCTGGAAAAGCCCGCGTTACCTCTGGAAGAATTGCAACGGTTCCGACAGATCGGCAGTCTGTCTCCGGGGCATCCGGAGTATCGTTGGACATCGGGCGTCGAAACGACAACCGGCCCGTTGGGACAGGGGCTCGCGAACAGCGTCGGAATGGCGATCGCCGAGCGGTGGTTGGCAAGTTACTTCAATCGGCCCGGCTTCGATGTCATCGACTACGACATCTATGCCCTGTGTGGTGATGGTTGTTTGATGGAGGGGGTCTCCTCTGAAGCCGCGTCGTTAGCCGGGCATCTCAAGCTGTCCAACCTGTGCTGGATTTACGACAGCAATCGAATCACGATCGAGGGAAAGACAGACCTCGCGTTTACCGAAGATGTCGGCGCTCGTTTCCTGGCTTATGGCTGGAACGTTCTCCGAGTTGATGATGCCAACGATCGGACGGCATTGAGCGAGGCGATCAAGAGCTTCCACCAGACGACCGACCGACCGACGTTGATCATCGTGAAGAGCCTCATTGGATTTGGCGCTCCGACGAAACAAGACACTCACGGCGCGCATGGCGAACCGCTGGGTGATGTCGAGATTGTGGGTGCAAAGAAGAACTATGGCTGGCCCGAAGAGGCGAAGTTCCTCGTACCGGATGGCGTCTACGATCACTTCCAAAAGGGGATTGGACAGCGCGGTCAGGCTCACCACGCGGCATGGACGAAGCTCTTTGGCGAGTATCAAACGCAGCATCCAGATTTGGCCGAGCAATTGAACTGCATGGAACGCCGCGAGCTTCCTGTCGGCTGGGATAAAGATCTGCCGAATTTCTCGGCTGACCCCAAAGGCTTGGCAACACGCGATTCCGGCGGCAAGGTGCTCAACGCTTTGGCGAAGAACGTGCCGTGGCTGCTTGGCGGTTCAGCGGACTTGGCTCCCTCCACAAAGACGTTGCTAACATTTGAGGGGGCCGGTCACCTCTCGGCCTCGAACCCTGGCGGACGCAATTTCCATTTTGGTGTTCGCGAACATGCGATGGCATCGGTCGTCAACGGCCTGTGCCTGAGCAAACTCCGAGGTTATGGCGCGGGCTTCTTGATCTTCAGCGATTACGCGAAGGCGGCGATTCGACTCGCGGCGATCATGGAAATCCCGTTCATTCACATCTTCACGCACGATTCGATCGGCGTGGGAGAAGACGGCCCAACGCATCAGCCGATCGAACAACTCGTGAGCCTGCGATCAATTCCCGGCATGATCGTGCTGCGGCCTGCGGACGCCAACGAAGTTGTCGAAGCCTGGAAGGTCATCGCTCAACAGCAACATCATCCTGTCTGCCTCATTCTCACCCGGCAAGCGTTGCCGACGCTTGACCGGACTAAGTTTGCTCCGGCGTCTGGACTCACCAAGGGAGCTTATGTACTAGCCGATGCGGCGGACGGAAAGCCGGACGTGATCCTGATCGGAACTGGCAGCGAAGTCCCGTTGTGCGTGTCGGCTGGTGAGACATTGAGTGCCGAAGGCGCGAAGGTTCGAGTTGTCAGTATGCCGTCTTGGGAGTTGTTCGAGCAGCAACCGCAGGCGTATCGAGAGAGCGTGCTCCCGGCTGGCATCACGGCTCGCGTCGTGGTTGAAATGGGATCGACTTTTGGTTGGGAGCGTTATGCTGGCACTCAAGGAGCGATCATCGGCATGAGATCGTTCGGTGCATCGGCACCGCTCAAGGATCTGCTGGTGAAATTCGGCTTCACTGCCGAGGCCGTGGTTGCTGCGGTTCGGCAACAGCTCGCGAAAAAAGTCTGATCGAATCGATAGCACATCCCGCCCGAGGCCTGCTTTCGTGCAAGCAGTGAGGTGAATTCAGTGATCGAATATCGGCCGTTTCGGAACAGTGACCTCCCGCAACTCGTGCAACTGTGGCATGACTGCGGACTCGGTCGCGGAGCGGCAAGCGGGTTTCGGTACGAAGCTTTCGATCGGTTGGTGATCGCTCAGCATTACTTTGACCCGAAGGGATTGATCGTCGCGTGCGAGGGAACTCGTCCGATTGGTTTCGTTCATGCCGGGTTTCGAAGTAACGATTTAGAATCCTGGATCAACCGCACGATGGGAGCCATTTGCGTCGTGATGGTTGAACCGAGCCATCGACGTCAGGGAATCGGTCGCGAGCTGGTCTCGCGAGCGGAAGCGTACCTGCGTGAGATGGGTGCTCTCTCCGTTCAAGCTGGCCCGTCTCCTCCGTGTGATCCGTTCTACATTGGGCTTTATGGCGGAGCACAGCTTTCTGGATTTCTGGATTCTGATACGGCAGCGGCCCCGTTCTTGGCGGCGCTTGGTTATCAACCGGCTCAGTCGTTTGCGGTGCTGCAACGCAGCCTGATCGTGGGTGATCCGATGAGCTTTCGACTGAGTATGATTCGCCGCAAGATGGACCCCTTCATCTTTGCCCTGCCCGAAAATCCGACGTGGTGGTGGTTCGCTCGATATGGACGCCTGGAAAATGTGCGGTTTCGGCTGATGCCCAAAGGTGGTGGGCCAGAGGTTGCCGCAGCCACCGTCAGCGGACTCGACTTGTACGTCGATACTTGGAACCAGCGTGCGATTGGAGTGGCCGATCTGGAAGTCAACGATGACTCGCGGCGGCAAGGACACGGACAAGCGCTGCTCATCGAAATCATCCGCCGAATGCGACAAGAACAAGTGGCGCTCGCGGAAGCTCACATCGCCGAAGACAACCCAGGCGCACTGGCGACGTTCAAGTCGGTGGGATTCCAGCAAGTCGATCGCGGCGTCGTGTATCGCAAATCATGAGGATCCGCGTCGTCCGCTTGTACGAATCTCTCCGATTGGGTGGACTGCAAATTCGGTGCAAGCCCAATGATGGCCAGACTCACTGCGGCGAGTCCCCCCGTTTTGCCCGACATGACGAAGCCGCACAAAGTCCCTCGTCCGATTTGCCGATTCGTAGCACAGGCGGCTCGCCTGTGATTTTTTCCGCAGCGTCATTCAAGCAGTCGAGCCGCCCCTTCTACGATTTTCCACACGCGGCTAACAACAGACTTCATCGCTTCATGCGAGAGGACCACCGATGCCCTCGTTAGGAATCTGGGAACAGAGTGACTCGGCATCACTCCAACCAACGGCCCCGATCGAGTTGCAGTCGCCATTGAACGACGCGCAGCAGCGGGAACAAGCTCGTGAAGACCGCTTTCTGGCGTGGCAGATTCGCTGGGCCGACATGAAAGGTCAGTTGTTCCGACGGCTGGACGTCATCGACGAACAACTGGCTCGCTTCACCGACGACAAACGCATGTCGCCGCAACTGACGATCGTCAGCACCGACTACTTCGACGAGGCTTAGCCCAAGCTTCGGTTCCGAACGATAGTCGTCTTTCGCTTCGCGAAAGAACGCTCGTTCGCGGAGCAAAAAGGGAGCGCAGTCAGCCTCATTGAGCGCTCGCCCTCGCTCACGCTTCGGGTTACAAACCATTCACTTCAATCCGAATCCTAGTAACCATGAGCGGAGATTCGCTTGGCCGATCCAAAACGAGAACAACTGAAAGTCCAAGAGCAGCGAGCCATTTTGGTGGCGGTGCTCGAAAAGGGGAGTCGTGTTGATAAGGACTCATCGCTCGATGAATTGAAGGGGTTGGTCGCGACGGCTGGAGCGGAAGTTGTTGGCGAGTTGGTGCAGAAGACCAACGATCCCAGTTCCGCGACGCTGCTGGGCAAGGGCAAGGTCGAAGAGCTCAAACAACTGATCGAGGCCACCGGTGCCGAGGTCATCATCTTTGACAACAACCTGTCGCCGTCTCAGGGTCGCAACCTGGAGAAGGAACTCGACAAGGTCATCGTCGATCGCAGCGAAGTGATCTTGGACATCTTCGCTCGACGGGCTCAAACCTATGAAGCGCGGTTGCAGGTCGAGCTGGCTCAGTCGTTGTATTACCGCTCGCGGCTGAAGCGGATGTGGACGCATCTCGAACGGATCGAAGGTGGTGTTGGAGCCGGGCGCGGTCCCGGTGAAAAGCAGCTCGAAACTGATAAGCGTTTGATTGATCAGCGGATCGACGAACTCAAACTCAAGCTCAAGGAAGTCGAGAAGCGGCGCGAGCGGGTCGTGAAGACTCGCGATGATCTGCTGACGGTCTCGTTGGTCGGTTACACAAACGCCGGCAAAAGCACGTTGATGCGCTCGCTGACGGGAGCCGACGTGTATGTCGCAGACCAGTTGTTTGCGACGCTTGATACCCGCACCCGGCGCTGGCAATTGCCGCACTGGGGCGAAGTGCTGCTCAGTGACACGGTCGGCTTCGTGCGGAACTTGCCGCACCACTTGGTCGCCTCGTTCAAGTCCACGCTGGAGGAAGCTCGGCATGCGAGTCTGTTGCTGCACGTCGTCGATGCCAGCCATTACGAAGCGGAGCGGCAGATCGACACGGTGCATGAAGTGCTCGAAAAGATTGGCGTCGAGCGGACCAACATGTTGCTGGTTCTCAATAAGACGGATCGCATTCAAGACCGCAGCCTCATTGATGTGCTGCGAGCCAAACACACCGACTGCATCACCGTCAGCGCGCTCGAACGAACCGGTTTCGACAAATTGATAGAGATGGTCGCCGAGCGGCTGGGTCAAGGCTCCGTGCTGGCCGAGATTGAAACCAGCGCGGGCAACGGCAAGCTCTTCGCGTTCTTGTCACAGCACGCCGAAGTGTTGCACCAAGACTACGAAGGGAACCGAGTCCGCATGCAATGCCGTCTCGACCGCCGTTACGTCGGCAAGATCGAGCAGGGTGCCGACACCACGATCACGCTGAAAGACATCCACGGTCGCCCGTTGGTTGCCGAAGACGAGTAACGCAGCACACTAGCTCGACGCGCCAGCGAGGGATCACGCCAACCGATTCCTCGACGACGAGTGACTCACTCCCTCGCTTGCGCGTCGGGCTAGTGTGGGTCGCGGGCTGGTCGGGACGGAGTCCCAACCTACAGCGTCAAGAAATTCTTCAGCAGTTGAATGCCGTGCTCGCCGGTGAGATAGCTTTCCGGGTGAAACTGCACGCCGTGAGTGGCGTACTTGCGGTGCCGCAACCCCATGATTTCTCGCGGGAGGCCGGGCGATTCCGCATCGGCCCACGCGCTCACTTCGAGCTCCGGCGGCAACGTCTCTTCGGGCACGATCAAGCTGTGATAGCGAGTCGCCTCGAACGGATTCGGCAGGCCGGCGAAGACTCCTTTACCGTCGTGATGAATCATCGACGTCTTGCCGTGCATCGGATGCCGAGCTCGCAAGACCTGGCCGCCGAAGACATCACCCATGCTTTGATGCCCCAAGCAAACGCCCAGAATCGGCAGCTTCGGAGCGAAGTGCCGAATCAGTTCGCGCGAGATCCCCGCTTCCGCCGGAGTACACGGGCCGGGCGAAACAATGATCCGCTCCGGCTGCAATTGTTCGATCTCGTCGATCGTGACTTGGTCGTTGCGTGCGACTTGGATGTCCAAAGACGGATCAATTTCACCCAGCCGTTGCACAAGGTTGTAGGTGAAGGAATCGTAGTTATCGAGAACGAAAATCATGGCAGGAGAGGCTCGACGAATGAGGGTTGAGACGGGCGAAATGCTATCGAGTGAGCGCGGCAGCCAACAGCAAACGATATCGGGGAAGGGGAGATTAATCGTTGGTTATTGATCATTGATCATTTGGCTGCACTTTCCGACAACGGTCGGTTTTCGAGCTGGTCTGTTCAAGAACGTGGCTCTCCGGGGAGAGTTCGGGTTGTCTAACGACCTGAACCGAGTCCGACGGAGAGCCACGGATGGCAGTCTATC
>JANNDA010000432.1:0-3624 GCA_031387195.1 Planctomyces sp.
GATAGACGTCTTTGGCATAAAGCCCCGACGACACCGCGATGGACAGATACAGGTTGAGTGAGCCGCGATTCGCCCGGGCGATCACGAACTGCTGCCGCTCCGATTCCACCGCGGCGGTGGATTCGACATGTCCCCGCGTGATGGCCACCGCTTGGCGAACCAGCGGCTCGGCCTTCGCGTGATCTCCCCGAGATTCATAGATCAGCGCAAGATTGCTGAGGCTGGCGGCGTACGCGGGATGCGTCTCTCCCAACGCTTCGGCTTGAATGGCGAGGGCTTGCCGCAAGAGAGGTTCGGCCTTCGCGTCATCGTTCATCGAGACGTAAAGGACCGCGAGATTGTTGAGACCGACGGCGACCGCGGGATGCGTCTCACCGAACGTGTTCTTTTTGATTTCGAGGGCTTGCCGATAGAGCGGCTCGGCCTTGGCATAGTCTTGTCTCGTGGTATACAGCGCCGCCAGGTTGTTGAGGCTAATGGCGTAATCGGGATGCTGCTCACCGAGCACCGACTGCCGGATTTCCAACGCTTGGCGATAGAGCGGCTCCGCCACCGCGTCGTCGCCCATCGAATCGAAGATCATGGCGAGGTTGTTGAGGCTGGTGGCGTAATCGGGATGCTTCTCGCCGCGCACTGCCTTCTGGATTTCGAGGGCCTGAAGGCAGAGCGGCTTGGCTTTCTCGTAGTCCCCCATCGATTGGTAGAACTCCGCGACATTGCCGAGGGTGACAGCGAATTCCGGATGCGTCTCGCCTCTCGCCGTCCGTTGGATTTCGAGAGCTTGCCGGTAGAGCGGCTCCGCTCGCGCGTAGTCTCCCATTGTCTTGTGGAGCCCCGCGAGATTATCGAGAGTGGTGGCGTAATCGGGGTGCGTTTCGCCCGGCACAATCTTCTGAATCTCCAAGGCCTTCCGGTAGAGCGGGTCAGCCTTCGCCAAGTCCCCCATCGCCTGGTAGAGCCCCGCGAGGTTATTGAGACTGACGGCGTAATCGGGATGTTGCACACCGGGCACCAACCGCCTGATTTCGAGAGCCTGCCGCAAGAGAGGCTCGGCCTTCGCAAAGTCTCCAGTCGAAGCGTAGAGTTGTCCGAGGTTGTTCAGACTCATCGCATAATCGGGATGCTTCTCACCGGACACTGTCGTCCTGATTTCGAGGGCTTGGCGAAAGAGCGGCTCGGCCTTCGCAGCGTTCCCCATCGATTTGTAGAGCGACGCGAGGTTGTTCAGATTGGTGACGAATGCAGGATCCTTTTCGCCCAGCACGGTTCGGTTGATGTCGAGGGCCTGGACGAAGAGCGGCTCCGCCTTCACCGCGTCTCCCAGCGACTTGTACAGCACCCCGAGGTTGTTGAGGCTGGTGGCATAGCCGGGATGCCGCTCCCCGAGAACTTTCCGGTTGATGTCGAGGGCCTGGCGGTACAGCGGCTCCGCTTTCGCCGAGTCCCCCAACGAGTCGTATAGCAGTGCCAGATTGTTGAGGCTATTGGCGTAATCGGGATGTTGCTCGCCCAGCACTTTTTGGCGGATGTCCGTCACCTGGCCGGCCAGCGGGAGCGCTTCGCGCGACTTTCCCTGACCGTGCAATTGGACCACCGTTTCATTGAGCCGCGCGGCTTGAATCAACTGTTGCCGGTCTGCCGGGGAGAGATGTTCCAGCATCTCGACATTCTTCAAGGCCCGCCGCGCGTCGGCGGTGCGCCAGTGGTCCGCGCCGCCGGCTTTCGAGCGGATCGCCAGCACCTCCTCACGGACTCTTCGAGCGGAAGCCAAGTCATCGAGCTCCTCATGCAGTTGGGCGATGACGATCCGCGTGGCGAGCACCTGCTCGTGTTTATCGCCGGGTAACTGCAGCTCGACGGCGAGCATCTTTTCCGCCGCCGCAAGGGCCTCGGTCAGCTTTCCCTGCTTCCGCAGTTCCATCATTTGTTGGGAGAATTCCTCCCGCTGCTTCAGCTTCGCCTGCTCTGGGATCGATTGGCGGAGCGCCTCCAGAGAGGCCCGGCTGGCGACATAGGCCGGATGGTTCTCGCCCAGCGTCGCCTTCTTGATATCGACGACTTGCCGCAGGAAAGGCTCCGCCTGCACGAGGTCTTCCCTCTTGAGGTAGATCACCGTGAGGAATTCCAACTTCTGGACGTAATCGGGATGCCGCTCCCCCAGCAGTCGCTTTTCAATTTCGACGGCTTCGAGGCAAAACGGCTCCGACTTCGCCCAGTCGTCCATCGCCGAGTAAAGCTCGGCAAGATTGTTGAGGCTGCTGACGTAATTGAGATGATTCGTGCCCAGCACTTTCCGGCGGATTTCCAGTGCCAGGTTGGCCATCTCCAGTGCGTCGCGCGCTTTTCCCCGCTGATGAAGCTGCTTGACTGTTTCGCTCAAGACCCAAGCCTGGTTCAACAGCTTCCGGTCTTCGGACGACAGTTTTTCGAGCACGCCGATGTTATCCAAGGCCCGCCGCGCATCGCCCGTGCGCCAGTGATCGGCTCCCGCAACTTTCTGGCGGACCGCCAGAATCTCTTCGCGGATTTTTCTGGCGGCGGCGAAGTCTCCGCGCTGTTCCTGCAGGTGCGCGATGAAGTCCCTCGTGCCGAGAACCTCGTCGTGTTCCTGACCGAAGATTTCCCGCTCGATGGCCACGATTTTCTCGGCGGCCTCAATCGCATCGGCAAACTTTCCCAATTGGCGATGGTCGAGGGATTCCTTCAAGAGGGGATCTCGCTCCTTCAATCGCTCCTTCTGGACGGCGGTCAATTCCCGCTTGGACGGCGAGTCCTCGGCCGACGCGGTTGTGAGACAGCACATTGCCATCGTTCCGGACATGAGCAGCGAACAAACAAGCTGCTTAGTGAGGGCCAGTGACCAATGTCTGCGAAGCGTCCGAATCATCATCAACCTTCGTTTTCTTGTTGTTCTCAGATTTTCGTTGCGATTACCGCCAATCTCCGCTCAGGACGAAAGCGGCCCAGTAGAACGGTGGAGTTCGCGAGGATGTTGTGGGCGCGACTGGCTGATCGGCCTTGTTGATACGGACCAAGCCGCGCTCTTGGCCTTCCTTCAGTATCCAGAGTTGGGCTTCACGGAGGGACTCCAGCGTGCCCATCTCTTTCTTCAGCAAGTTTTCATAGAAGCGTTCCATCAATGAGCGGGTGGCGTTATCGGAGACCTGCCACAAGCTGGCTACCACTGTTTGAGCACCGGCAACTTGGAAAGCGCGTTGCAAGCCGAGCAAGCCTTCGCCGCCAGCGACTTCACCGAGGCCGGTTTCACAGGCGGATAGGACAACCAATTGAACGCCGCGCAGGTCGAGGTTTTCAACCTCGGATGCCGTGAGGATGCCGTCTTCTTGATCGGGTTCAGGCGGGCGATTCGCACCAGCCAAAGCCAAGCCGGACAGCAAGCCGGGCGAATATCCGACCAATCGCTCGGATGAGCCCGAATCGTTAAGTCGCGATCCGCGATTCGTCGAGTCATTCAGTGCGGAACGAAGCGATTCGGGGGCGAAGAAACCATGCGTCGCCACATGCAGGAACTTGTGCCGAGGTGCCTCTTCACGGAAGCGTTTTTCATTCGCGCCGGTCTTCTCCAACAGTGTCACACCGTCCGAGCCAAAGAGGCCGCGGTAC
>JANNDA010000435.1:0-3101 GCA_031387195.1 Planctomyces sp.
GTTTGGAAACGCGCGTGCCTGCGGCGTGCGGTTAAACAACTCATCCACAGTAACCCGCCTCATGCCAGACCACCCGCCAACCATCATCGTCGTCCATCGCCGCGAGAACCGAAAAAAGTGCTCGGTCGAACCACTGCGCGAACGGGCGGGGTTCACTTTTTGGACGTATCCCGATGACGGTCCGGAGTCGCTCGATGGCTACGTCCGGCTGGGAATCGGCGGCCCCCTCTTGAGTGAAGCTGATTCCGCAAGCGGGTTGTTAGTCATCGACGCCACCTGGCGACTGGCCGAACGGATGGAAAAGAAATACGCGCACGTCCCCGTCCGCAGTCTGCCGAGTTGGCAAACCGCCTACCCGCGCGTTTCCAAAGTCTTCGATGACCCCTCCGCCGGACTGGCCACGATCGAGGCGATCTATGCCGCGTATCGCGCGCTCGGCCACAGCACCGCTGGGCTGCTGGATCAATATCACTGGCGCGAAGAGTTCTTGGCGATCAACGAGGAATGGAGCGGCGATCATTTAGGCGAGCGGGGCAGCGTCAGCCCCCCGGTGTCATTCGCCCCAAAACCGGGGGACTGACGCCGCCCCGCTCGCCTGTCTTTTTTGCCTACTTCCGCGCCTTGATCGTCGCCAGCGACGCCTGCACCTGCATCGATGCGTCGCGGGCCTTCGTGATGTTCTCGCGGAAGATTTCCGCGTGCGGCAAACCTTCCAGCCGCATCACCACGTCACCTTTGGCGTTCAAGATCAAGAGGTCGGACGCATGATAAAACTCTTGGCCGGGCTGTTGAGCCACTTGCATAGAGATGATGTCCGCCAGCTCGATCCGCTGCATCATCCGACCGCCAAGCCCGGACCAGCGTTGCACGGATTTGTTCGTGATCGTGAATCGCTCGCCGAGGATCTTCTGAACGGCATACAGCGCCACTGCCGGGCCAGCGAGCGGCAGGCCAAAGATCAAATTGGACAGTTTCAGACCGCCGATGCGTACCGGAATCATCTCCAGAATTTGCCCCAGAACTTTCCCCAGACCCATCGCGGCAATCGAAGGCCACTTGGTCATGATTTGCGTTTCGGTTCCGGCGGCAACGCCGGCGATCGCTTGTGATTTCAGGTTCGACATGGCAGCAGACATTCGCTCAAAAACACCGCACGTTTGCGGCACATCCAAAGAATCGGCTGCTCGAATCGGCAGCCGCACAGGGGCGGGAAGCCTAATGGCCGATCCCCCGGAATTCCAGCGACGATCCGAGCGTTGTGAGGATCGTCCGAGCCCGATAAACCTCCCCCCAACCACGATTGATCCAGGCGAACTGGGCGGCGCCAGCCCCCCGGTTCCGCAGCGAATACATCAGAGGTCACGATGCCACTTTCCCGCCGTGAGTTCGCCAAAAGTCTCGCTACCGCAACGGCCGCCCTGCCGCTCGCAGCCGCTGTTCCAGTGGTCGCCGATGAACTCAAGCCCGATCCTTTGCGGATGGAAGCCGCCCTGTGGCTCGAACTGATCCAGACTCGATATCCGGACCCGCGGTTGACTCCCGAAGTGCTGTCGCTCGTCGCCGGAGATGTGCTCGGTGACATCATGCACTGCCGCAAAGTCAGTTCGTTCCCGCTGAAAAACTCCGACGCGCCGTCGTTCGTCATCGCGGCGTGGACGCCGCCGACGAGTTGAGTAGAAGCCATTTCAAGCTTGCGCGTCGTGCTAGTTTGGAAACGGCCTGCAATTCCGCGTTACCGCCCGTGATGCTTGTTGAGCGTCCGCTCGTAAAGCCCAAGCATCTTGGGGAGCATTTTATCGAGGCTGTAGTTCTCTTGGATCATGTGCATGCCGGCGTCGCCGAGGTGGCGATATGCCGCTGGATCATCGAGAACCTGCAACGCGAGTTCGCTCAGCCGGTCCACATCGAAGAAGCCGCCGAGGAGGCCGTTTTCACCGTGGCGGATCATCTCTTTCACGGGAGCGGTGTCCGACGCCAGCACCACCGCGCCGCAGGCGAGCGAGTTCATCAGCGACCAGCTCAACACGAACGGCACCGTCAAGTAGATGTGTAGATCGCCCATGCTGATGATGTTGGCCAGTTCGTTGGGCTCGACACGGCCCGTGAAGATGAACCGGCTGAGGTCATAGTTATCTTGCTTCAAGACGTGATCGCGGTAGCTATCCGCGTCGGAGATGCGCTGCATGTCGCCGCCGTAGCAGACTCGATCGGAGCCGACGCAGACGAAGACCACGTCTTTGCGAGCATCGCAAATCCGCTTCGCAACTTTCATGAAGATGTCGAACCCGCGCATCGACTCGAACCCGCGTGAGACGTAAGTCACGATCCGTGTACCGGGCGGGATCTCGCGATCGCCGATGCGGCGCGGGACTTGTCGGCGATGCCAGACGTGCGTGTCGATGCCGTCGAAGATCGCGTCGATCTTCGGCTGGTACTCGACGGGAAACAGACTCTTCTGCCACTGCGTCGGCGAGTAACCGGCGGAGCTGGTTTGCAGGTCCATCAGGATCATCGCATTTCGCGTCCGCGAACGGAGTAGGTCGAGTTCCTTCACCGGGATCTCCGGACGGAAGTCGAGGTCCGAGTTACGACCGTGGTAGTAGTACTCGAAGTAATTGATGATCGGGCAATCGTACAAATCGGCGAGGAAGCAAGTCGAACCGAAGCCGCTGTGGCCCACGACCAAGTCCGGTTTGATTTCCGGATGGGCCTTCATCGTTTCGTAGACAGCGTGGGAGTGCCACACGCAGTTTTCAAACGTGCGGCTGCAATAGTGGTCGGTCTTCGTCGCCCCTCCTTGCAGCTTGTATTGAAAACGTTGGATGCCGTCGAAGACGCCCGATGGCAGCTCACAACAGAACGAGCAGCGGAAGCCGTGCTTCTTAATCAGATAGCTGGCGATGTGTCCGAACTGCGCGGGGAAGTTTTTGTGGACGAACAAGACGTGCATGGAATCCTCCGTGAATGCCGTTCAAACAAAACCGCCTCGTCGTGATCGGCGAGGCGGAGATTGCTGTCATCTTTTAATAACCCGAAGCGTCAGCGAGGGCGGGCGCTTCATGAGACTCCGATTTCATGGCGTTGTGAAGCGTCCGCCCTCG
>JANNDA010000461.1:0-3939 GCA_031387195.1 Planctomyces sp.
ACTATTGTCTCAACGCTTAGTCCCGCCAATTTTGAATTCTGCGGTGCCTGACCCCGAACGTTTTGAGCCGGTCATTGAATTGGCTAACAACGCCGCGCAGGAAGCGATCCGAGATTCCGGCCTGAGTAAGACTTCACTGACGGACATCGCCGATCGTTGCGGCTGCGTTATTGGCACGAGCAAAGTGGGCCTCCGAAGTTTTGCTCGCGAATTCCGTTCAATGACTGATGACAGATCCTCCGCAACGAACAACTGGAATCAACTTTGGCCGGATGCAGCCGTCCGTTCGGTGGCCAGTCAGTTTGATTTGCGCGGTCCGTCGCTGTGTCCGGTCGCGGCGTGTGCGACCGGTTTGGTCAGCATCATTCGCGGTGCCGATCTTGTTCGGTCAGGCGAATGCGATGTCGTGCTGGCCGGAAGCACCGATGCGTCGCTGGTGCCGATGGTCTTGGGTTCGTTTCAAAGGTTGGGCGTGATGGCTCGCGGGATTGATGATCCGGCGAATGCCTGTCGGCCGTTCGATGCCCAACGGTCGGGATTCGTGATCGGTGAAGGGGCGGCAGTGCTGGTGCTGGAAAGACTCGAAATGGCTCAAGCGCGAGGTGCTTCGATTTATGCTGAGTTCGTCGGGGGCGGAATGGCCAACGATCCCAGCGGCATCACTCAAGTGGAACCCGATGGAGCCAGTCTGGCCTGGCTGATTCGCGATGTGCTGCGGCGGGCGAAAGTCTCACCGCAAGACATCGACTACATCAACCTGCACGGCACGGCGACTCGCGCGAATGACGTGGCGGAGACACGGGCCGTGCGAGCTGCGTTCGGGGCTCATGCGGATCGAGTCCTCTGCTCCAGTTTGAAAGGAGCGATCGGCCACTTGCTCGGAGCGGCGGGAAGCGTCGAGACGGCGGTCACTCTGCTCGCCCTGCGCGATCAAGTCGCTCCGCCCACCGTCAACTTGGAGTCCACTGATCCGCAATGCGACCTCGACTACGTGGCAAAGTCCGCTCGGCCCGCAAGATTGCGAAACGTCCTGAAGCTGTCGCTCGGGTTCGGCGGTCATCTGGCGGTCGGTCTGTTCCGAGCATTTTGAGTCAGCGATTACCAATCCTTGAGATTGGCGAGGTTGATCAGCTTTGTAATCCGATGTGTGAGCGAGGGCGGACGCTCTGGAACACGAGGATTCGCGGGTCGGTGAAGCATTCGCCCTCGCTGACGCTTCGGGTTACATTCGGGCCACTCTGTTCGCCGATTGTCTGAACAACGAACGCCCTGCTTTTCTCAGGATTGATCTGCCGACATGCCTCACGACCTTCAAGTTCATCTATTGCCGCAACTCGTTGCCGAGGAGCAACTGCGCGGAGGAGTCGCGGTCGTCATCGACGTCTTGCGAGCGACCACCACGATCACTCACGCCCTGGCCAACGGCGCGACCACAGTCGTTCCCTGCCAGTCGATCGAGGCGGCTCACGACATCGTCGCCGAGTTAGCGGGTGTCACACGTCAGCCCGCCGCCGAGCCCCTCGCCGCCGATGCCCGTGCGAATGCGGGGTTAATCTTGGGTGGCGAGCGGCACGGGCAGTTGATTCCTGGTTTCGATCTCGACAACTCACCGACGAAGTACGCACCCGTCGTAGTCGGCGGGAAGACGGTCATCTTCACCACGACCAACGGCACGAAAGCCCTGCAACATTGCCGCTTCGCCGATCGCATTCTGCTGGGCAGCTTTAGCAGTTTGCACGCAGTGATCGCATTACTGGCTGACGAGAAACGTCCGATACATCTCGTTTGTGCCGGCACCGACGGAGCGATCTCGACCGACGATGCGCTTTGTGCGGGAGCGATCGCAACCGGTGTTTGGGCCGCGCGCAAATGGCCGCAATGGAGCGGTGATTCGTTGCGGCTGGTGATGGACCTCTTCACGTGTCGCTGCCAGCCGATGCGAGAATTGCTCGGCGTGCTGCGAGACAGCCTCGGTGGTCGCAACCTGATCGAGCTCGGTCTGGATGCCGACATCGAGCGTGCGGCTCGCTGGGATTTGTTCCGAGTTGTCCCAGAGTTTCATCCCTCAACAGGTCGCATCCTGCCTGCCATCGACGTCCCGAAGGAACCGCCGTCCGTATTGATGGCACCGCGCGAGTAGTCCGACTTGAACAGTCAGGGCACCGGTTCGCGCAAAGTACGTCGTGTCACCGGCCTTGCATGGACCGTTCGTCCCCTCTTCAATCCCGCCTCGTTTTTTGTGTTTCTCAATTTCAAATTTGAGATTTCAAATCTCAAATTACAAATCTCGGATCGAAAACCGCATCATGCCCAAGTCGATGGATCAGATTGTTTCGCTCTGCAAACGCCGCGGATTCTTGTTTCAGTCGTCGGAAATTTACGGCGGGCTGAACGGTTTTTGGGATTACGGCCCGCTCGGCGTCGAGCTGAAGCGAAACGTCCGCAACGCGTGGTGGAACGACATGATCACCAACCACGATGAATTCACCAGCCAGCCTGGTGCCCCGCGCGAGTTCCAAATGAGCGGCATCGAAACGTCGATCATCATGCACCCGCAAGTTTGGAAAGTGTCGGGGCACTACGACTTGTTTGCCGACATGATGCAGACCTGTCGCCACTGCAAGAAGCTCTTTCGAGCGGACCATGTCTGGAGCATGCTCAGTACCTCGCCGTGGGTCATGTCATTCGCCGAGTGCTTTGACGCCAGTGTCTCGGCTGATCGAATCAATTTCTCCAGCCCAGCGGCGTTGAGTTGGTCACGCGATCGCAAGCGCGGCCAGAAACTGGCTCCCGCATTGGCGCTCGTTCGCAATTCGGAAGTCACTCTGGCGGGGCTGGCCGAGGATTTGCAGAACAATCCGGACTTGGATATGTCGCTTCCGCAGCTCTTGAAGTACATGGCCACCGAACAGAAAAGCGTCACGGGGCTTCAGGCACCGTGCCCCGAATGTGGCGGCGACCTGACAGAGCCGCGCCGGTTCAACTTGATGTTTGAAACGTTTACGGGTGCGATTCAAACCGACGAAAACCGCGCCTTTCTGCGGCCAGAAACCGCTCAAGGCATGTTCGTCAACTTTAAGAACGTCGTGGATAGCATGTCGGTCAAGGTACCGTTCGGCATCGCACAGATCGGCAAGAGCTTTCGCAACGAGATCACGCCGCGCAACTTCACGTTCCGCTCCCGCGAGTTCGAGCAGATGGAAATGGAATTCTTCTGCCATCCGTCCGAATCGCGCCAGTGGTACGAGTATTGGCGGAATCGCCGCTTCGCCTGGTATCAGAAGCTCGGCATCGGCAGCGAAAACTTGATCCTCCGCGATCATGCTCAAGATGAGCTGTCGCACTATTCGGTCGGCACGGCGGATGTTGAATACGCCTTCCCGTTCCTCGGCCCCGGCGAGTACGGCGAACTCGAAGGGATTGCTCATCGCGGCGACTTCGATCTGCGTTCGCACAGCGAAGGCAAACTCTGCAAAGGCCCGAACGGACTCGAAGTCGAGATGAATGCCGACGGGACTCCGAAGTACAAAGGGAGCGGCAAAGACCTGAGCTACTTCGATGAACAAACTCGCGAGCGATTCATTCCACACGTCATCGAACCGGCTGCTGGAGCGGATCGTGCGACGTTGGCATTCCTCTGCGAAGCGTACCACGAGGATCAGCAGCCGGACGAAAAAGGGGAGATGCAGAGCCGCGTCTATTTGAAGCTGCACCCGAAACTCGCGCCGGTCAAAGTGGCCATCTTCCCGCTCATCAAGAAAGAGGGGATGCCGGAGAAGGGGCTCGAAATTTACCGCGCCTTCCGAGCGGCCGGCATCGCCGCCACGTATTCGCAACAAGGGGCGATCGGCAAACGGTATCGTCGCCAAGATGAGATCGGCACGCCGTGGTGCATCACCGTGGACGGCGACACGATGACGGCCGGCACGGTCACGCTCC
>JANNDA010000463.1:0-3614 GCA_031387195.1 Planctomyces sp.
CCGCATCAGCCTTTCCCTGAAAGCACTGCGAGCAAAGCCGGAAGCACCGAAGTCTGAGGCCACCGAAGAAGAGGCCCCAGCCGCGCCACCACCGCGCCGCAAGACGCCCCTGAAAGGCGGCAAAGAAGTCGATCAACGCAACCGCGGCGGGCTCTTCGGCAATCCCGGTGACTTCCAGTAGTCGCCACGATGCGACGACACGAGAATTTTCGTCCGGAGTGGGAAGGCCCAATGGGGACCAGAGGAATTTGATGGCTGACGATTCTCAAACTCGTCGCCGCTTCATTCAAGCGACCGCAACGGTGGCCGCCGCATCGTCCATGACGGCGGTGGCGGAGAGTGGGAATTCCGGACGAGCGCGACGGACACTACTGACCGACGTGCTCGTTTGCGGCGGAGGCTGTGCGGGGAGCGCGGCGGCGTTGGCGGCCGCACGTCGTGGAGCCAAAGTGTTGCTCGTCGAGAAGGCTCCGTTCGCGGGCGGGATCATCACCAGCGTTGGGCTGCCGTACTTCGATGGAATCGCCAACATTCGTGACAACCGCGTCGTCGTGCGAGGCATTCCGCTCGAGCTCCTGTCGAAGTCGGGGGTCTGTGCTCCGGATGCGAAGAAGGTCGCGAAGCACAATCCGACGATTCCCAACACGTTTGAATTTAAGCGGCTGCTCGACCAGTTGTTTCAAGAGCAGTCGCCAAAACTGACCGTGTTATTCAACTCGTTTCTTTGCGAGGCTCACGCCAGCGGCGGTCGTATTCAGTCGGTGACTCTGGCGAACAAGGACGGGCTCGTCACCGTGCAACCGAAGGTGGTCATCGACTGCACCGGCGACGCGGATGTCGCCGCTTGGGCCGGGGCTCCGTTCGAGCAGAATGCCGAAGTGCAACCGCTGACGCTTCATTTCCGAGTCGGCAACGTGAAAAACGAACCGAACCTCAGCGGCCCCTGCCGAGCCGCGTTGGAGGCTGCTCAGAAGCGCGGCGAGCTGCCGTTCTATTACGGTCCCGGCGTGATGTTCATGTTCGGCAAGAATGAGATCTACGTGCATGGCGTCCGAGTCCCCGCCGATCCGACAAACGCCGCCGACCTCAGCCGCGCCGAGATGCAGGGGCGAGCCGATGCTCACGCGATGTTCCGCGCGTGGAAGCGTGACGTCCCCGCGTTCGCCGACTCGTATTTTCTCGAAGCCTATCCGTGGATCGGAGTCCGCGAGTCGCGCCGCATCATCGGCCAGCACGTCCTGTGTGAAGAGGACTTGATGACCAGCCGCCGCTTCGACGACGCCATCGCGACCGGCTGCTGGTATCTCGATCTGCATCCCAACAAGACGACGATCGGCAGCGCGAATGATTTCAAGCCGGAGAAAGTTCAGCCCGAACCTTACGACATTCCGTATCGTTCGCTCGTCCCGCAGAAGATCGAAAACCTGCTCGTCGCCGGCCGCTGCCACTCGGCAACCCGCGGAGCACATGCCTCGACGCGAGTGACCGTCACGGCAATGGCGATGGGCGAAGCGGCCGGCCTCGCCGCCGCACTGTCGCTCGAAAGCAACACTGAAGTCGCGCTGCTCAACGGCGTGAAGGTTCGCGAAATCCTGTCGAGCCAAAACGCCGGGCCATTCACCGACGCGAGTTAGGCCAAAACTTCGCGGACGACTTTCCCATGCACATCGGTCAGTCGATAGTCGCGGCCGCCGAAGTGGTAGGTCAGGCGTTCGTGATCCAGGCCCAGCAGGTGCAGAATCGTGGCATGGAGGTCGTGGACGTGGACCGGGTTTTCGATCGCGTCCCAGCCGAATTCGTCGGTGGCACCGTGAGTCATGCCGCCGCGAACGCCGCCGCCGGCCAGCCACATTGAGAAACCAAACGGATGATGATCGCGGCCGTCTTTCCCTTCGGCGGTGGGCGTGCGACCGAACTCGCCGCCCCAAATCACCAGCGTCTCGTCGAGCAGGCCGCGCGATTTCAGATCCTGGAGCAAGCCCGCGATTGGCTGATCGGTGGCGAGGGCGTTGTTGTCGTGACCGGCTTTGAGACCGCTGTGTTGGTCCCACGGTTGGAAGCCGCCGGTCGTGTGATAGAGCTGCACGAAGCGGACGCCGCGCTCGACCAAGCGCCGGGCCAAGAGGCATTGTCGCCCGAACATTTCCGTCTTCGGTTGGTCGAGCCCATACAGCTTGGCGGTCGCGGGTGTTTCGCCGGCCAGATCGAATGCCTCGGGGGCTTCGGTCTGCATCCGATAGGCGAGTTCGAAGGCATCGATGCGAGCGCTCAGGCGGTCGTCGTCCGCTCGCTGCTCGCGGTGGAGTCCATTCAAGCGAGCGAGCGCGTCGAGCTCGCGCCGCTGCCGGTCGCGGGGCACCTGCAGACTGCTGAGATTGCGGAGCGGTTGCGCGAGGTTCGAGACGAACGTCCCTTGATAAGAGGCCGGGAGAAAGCTGGAACCATATTGCCGCGCCCCTTCGATGATCGGGCCGGGGCCGATGGCGACGAAGCCGGGCAGGTTTTGATTCTCGGTTCCAAGCCCGTAAGTCACCCAAGCGCCGAGGCTCGGTCGCGAGAAGACTCGCTCGCCGGTGTTCATCAGCAAGCAACCGCCGGGATGGTTCGGGTCGTCGGTGACCATCGAACGAATGACGCACAGGTCGTCGATGCGAGTCGCCGTGCGCGGGAAGAGTTCGCTGACTTCGATCCCCGACTCTCCGTGCTTCTGAAACTTCCACGGTGAGGCGAGCAGTTTGCGTTGCTGGCCGAGATACAGCTTCGGCGACGGCTGGCCGTCGTCTTGGGTCAGTCGCGGTTTTTGGTCAAATGTGTCCACCTGCGAAGGGCCGCCGGGCATAAAGAGGAAGACCACTCGCTTGGCACGCGCGGCGAAATGAGGCTGCCGTGCGGCCAACGGGTACTCGGCGGCAGAGGTCTCGTCGGCGAGCAGCGCGGACAAAGCGAGTGTGCCGAAGCCAGCCCCAGTTCGACTCAGCATTTCGCGACGGTTCATAATCGTCCTTCGTAACGTAGCCATCATCGCTCCGCGTGATGAGCCGAATAGCCAAACCGCGTCGGTGAAGCGGTCGGCTCGTCACGCGGAGCGGTGACGGCTACGTTCGGCTGAGGCAAATTGTTAATCGACATAGACGAACTCATTCGTGCAAAGAATGACGCGACAGTAACGAGCCCAAGCATCTTTAATAGTGGGCTCGGCGACAAGTTGTCGGCCGATGTCGATCTCTGCCTGTGTCGGTGCGCGTCCGAGGGCCAGTTCGTACAAACGCGCGATGCGTTCGTCATCGCGACCGGAAGGGACTTCGCGAGCGAGTCGCACCGCGAGTGCTGCCGCAACGCCGTCGAGCAGCGGATCATTGAGCAGATACAACGCCTGCGGTGTGACGATCGAATGATTCCGACGTTCGATGATGCCGCCGCCATCGGGTCCGTCGAACAGCGAATTGAAGTCGGCCGTTTTGGAACCGGTTCGCACCGACATCAGATAGAGCGTGCGTCGCGGTACGGTGACTTCCAGAAATCCCGGCCCGCCGGGTGTCGAATCGAGTTGGCCGGACACCGCCAAGAGCGAATCGCGAATCGCCTCGGCTTCCAAACGGCGACGAGGCCTGTGG
>JANNDA010000500.1:0-5716 GCA_031387195.1 Planctomyces sp.
GTCGCCGCCTGGCAACAACAACGCAACCAATCCAAAGCCAAAGTCGATTGGCAGTTCACCACCGCCGATGCTCGAATCAAGCTCAAACGCCTCTATCCAGTCACCGAAATCGTTCCGAAATCGACATAAACACGCAATCTCGTCGACCACTAGTGCCGCGTGCGCGAGTCAATCAGCGGCTATTCCAGCACTTTGGTGAAACGCTCGACCGCCTCTTGGACTTTGGCACGGCTGTTGAACGCACTGAGGCGGAAGTAGCCTTCGCCCGCTGCACCGAAGCCGCTGCCGGGAGTCCCCACGAGATGGGCTTTCGAGAGCAGTTTGTCGAAGAAGTCCCAACTGCTGAGATTGTTCGGCGTCTTTAGCCAGACATATGGCGCGTTGACTCCGCCGTGGACTTCGATGCCGACTTTCTGCAAGCCTTCGCGGATCAGCTTGGCGTTCGTGAGATAAAAGGAAATCATCTCGCGGATCTGTTCCTTACCGGCGGGCGAATAGATCGCGGCGGCGGCTTGTTGGACGGGGTACGAGACGCCGTTGAACTTCGTGCAATGACGGCGGTTCCAGAGCGGCTGGATGTCGATGCTCTCGCCGGAAGCGGTCTTCCCTTTCAAGGCTTTCGGAACGACCGTGAAGGCGCAGCGAGTTCCGGTGAAGCCGGCAGTCTTGCTGAAGCTGCGGAACTCGATGGCGACTTCTTTCGCACCGGGGATCTCGTAGATCGAGTGCGGCACGGTCGGGTCGGTGATGTAAGCCTCGTAGGCCGCGTCGTAGAGGATGGTCGCGTCGTTGGCTTTGGCGTATTCGACCCAGCGAGTCAGCGCCTCTTTGCTGATCACCGTCCCCGTCGGATTGTTGGGGAAGCAGAGATAGATCAGATCCACTTTTCGATCAGGTAACGACGGCGTGAAGTTGTTGGCCGCGTTCATCGGGATGTAGACAAGACCTCCGTATCGGCCCGATTCATCGGCGGCACCGGTGTGTCCCGCCATGACGTTGGTGTCGACATACACGGGATAGACAGGGTCTGTCACGGCGATGATGTTGTCGTCGCCGAAGATGTCGAGAATGTTGCCCGTGTCGCACTTCGAGCCATCCGAGACGAAGATCTCGTCGGCGGAGACGTCGGCTCCGCGTGCTTGATAATCGTTCTGCGCGATGGCGTTTCGCAGGAAGTCATAGCCCTGCTCCGGGCCGTATCCTTTGAACGTGTCACGGCGAGCCATCTCATCGACGGACTTGTGAAACGCCTCGACAACCGCCGGGATCAGCGGTTCGGTGACGTCGCCGATGCCTAGGCGGATGATCGACGCTTGAGGATTCTCGGCGGCGAATTTCGCCACGCGACGGCTGATTTCTGGAAAGAGATAACCGGCTTTGAGCTTCAGATAGTTTTCGTTGATGCGGGCCATGATGTTTCTTGATTTGGAAAGAGTGAGGTGGAAATTAAAAACTGATGGCGAGCGGGGTGGCGTCAGTCCCCGATCTTATCGCGATCGCACCGGGGGGCTGACGCCCAATGGCACTTACTTTAGAACCGGGCGAGTAGCGGAGCGGCGCAAGCCGCCCGGTTGTGTCGAGTTTGATCTCGCTTCAACCGGACGGCTCGCGCCGTACCGCTACTCAAGTAAGTGTCATTGGGCTGACGCCGCCCCGCTCGCCTGTCTCAATTGGTCAATACGGCGGGCGAGTTTAGAGGTGGGCGAAGCGCGAGACAATCAAGGTGGCGAGTCCGCAGGCCGCAGTTCGGCAACGTCTTTGCCGGGGAGCGAACCGCAGTTACAGTCCGGCCCTTGAAGCCCTGTTTGTCACCTTGGAATCCTGCCAATGTTCGGTCAACCCTCTCAACCGAGTCCTTATGATGTGCACTTTTCTGTGTTGGGAATTCCGGTGCGAGTCATGCCGATCTTCTGGCTCAGCGCGGCATTTTTGACGTGGGTCGGTGGCCGGTTGGATTACACACTCGTCGGCATCGTGGCAGTGTTTGTCTCGATCTTAGTGCATGAGTTGGGGCACGCGCTGACAACACGACGATTGGGTGGGCGCTCGCAGATTGTGTTGGGATTCATGGGGGGGTATGCCACGACAATTTCGCACTCGCGAATGGGAAACATCCTGATTGCGGCGGCCGGTCCGGCGGCCGGTCTCGCCCTTTGGTTGATCGTGCGGGTTGTCTTGCAGTCTCCGTTTGGTCTCACCCTCAAACGGGGTTCGCTGTTTTCCTTTTTTCTGACGAGCTTGGAGTGGATGAATCTGATCTGGAGCCTGCTGAACCTGCTCCCCATTTGGCCGCTGGATGGCGGTCAGATTGCTCGCGAAGTCATCGGGCGTTTTCGAACGTTTGATGCTTGGGAGGTAACGCTGAAGCTATCCATCGTCGTGGCTGTCGGAGCGGCCGTGTGGTTCATTCACGGTCAGGTCACTGCTCGCCAAGATAACATGTTGCCGATCTTGTTCTTTGGGCTGATGGCCTTTCAGAACTTTCAGAACTTGCAGATGAGCGGGCGCGGGCGCTGGTAGCACGACGCGCAAGCAAGTGGTTTTTCGCGATCAACCACTCGCTTGCGCGCCTGGATCAACCACTCGCTTGCGCGTCGTGCTAGCGATGATTCAGAAACCCAGTCCTTCGCCGTTGAGTGCTGCTGTCCCCACAGTCCCGTCCTTGATGTCGAACATGCTGGGGTAGAGCTTGGCCCATGATTTGTTGGCGGCGGGGCAGTATTGCCGGCTGTTGCCTTCGATCGCGGCGACCGTCGGAATGCGAGCGGCCAAGCTGGCCGAATGCAGGAACGAGAAGCCGGGGCAGGAGAGGTCTTGCACGCAGAGAAACATCCCCAATTTCTGAGCGGCCGCCGCGAGAATCAGTGACTCCGACTGACCTTTGCACGCCTTGAGCGCGACGCCCGTGTAACCCATCTCGCGGCCGAGAAGCAACGCTTCGTAATCGACCAAGCCTTCGTCCAGCACGACCGGCTTCAGCTTCGAGACTTCGTGCAGCTTGAGCTCCGGATGATCCTTCAGATGTCGGCTCGTCGGCTGTTCGATGTACTGGATGCGCTCATACGCCGCTTTGGAACCCGCCTTGATCTTCTTGAGGAACTCCAGCACGTAGGCAACGTCTTGGCATTTCTCATTGAAGTCGGTCGAGTAAACCCACTCGGTACAACCGCGTTTGGCTTGAGTCTCCGCCGTGATGCGATCGACGTCCAACACTCGTTGCACGTCCCAGGCGAGGTCGTCGCCGTTGAGCTTGATCTTCAAATGCGTCAGACCGTTGGCGTTGATCCACTGCGGCAGCGTTTCAGGCAAGCCGTCTTTGATCGGCTTCGTGATGTCCGCCTCGGTCAGCGGGTCGATCGCTCCGACCAAGTGGTACAGCGGCATGCGGGCCTTCGGCTCACGCAGCGTGTACTTGTCGAGATATTCCCCCTTGAACTGCTTATCGAGGTATTCCGACAGGTCGTGATTGAGGAACTGTTTTGAGAGCGCGTTGTAACTGTTGACGTGATTGACTCGGCCGAAACCGTCGTGAATGGCTGCGTCGATTGGACTGGCCGCGACGAGTTCTGCCAGTTCCGGCATCAATTCGGGGAGTTTTTGTTCTTGCGGAATCGTCTTGCCCAGATGCGTGTACTCGCCGGAGATGTGATGCACGATGTCGAACGGATCGGAGTAATCCGGAAACAGCGTGGCGAGATCGCAGACTCGTTCGGCGAACGTGCTCATCGCCTTTTCGGCTTGAGCCGTACTGACTTGATCCGATGGCCAAGCCCAGACATTTCCGACCGGCATACTGCCGATGCCGGTCGCATGTTTTCCCGCTTTGGTTTCGACCTCCACTTGCACATTGATGAGGAAGGTCTTGTCGATCACTCGGCCGCCGAATTTCAGGGGCGCTCGAAACGTGATCGGCTCGAACGCGCAAAAGGCGTCCTTGATGCGAATGTCTGTGTTCTTGGGCATGCCCGTGTGGTGTACTTTGCGAAGGCTGATTGGCGGGAAAACCGGGGCAAACTCGACGAATCGAAGCTGAGCCGGAAACGGTGGTCAGGGAGCTTAACTGGCTGAATTCCAGGCATCAAGAAGCGAGGCCATTCGAGATTTGTCACGGCTTGGCGAGTTCATGGACCGTCTGGACGATCCGGTCTTCGAGGCCCGCTTTCCATTGGGACGGCTGCATGTAGACGATCATCGACGTGTCCCCTTCGTAGCCCCCTTCGGTCAGCACACGCTCCGACGGAATGTAGGCCATGACGTCGTTCGCATAACCAGTAACCCACGTCTTCCCGGGGCCGAGTTCCTTCTTTAGCCGCAGCGAATAATCCACGACCACCTCCCCGCCAAGCGCGACCCACGTCACTCCGTTCGTTCCCAGTTTCCAAACTTGAATCGGGTAAGCGTAGGTTGGTGACAGCGATTTGCCGGCATCGACATCTTTCAAAAAGAGCTGCGCGCGAGTCCGTTGGTAACGATCGCTGGACTTGGCGGTTTGAACGAGTTCTTCGCGCGATGGGATCGAGGAGAATTCCAAGTCGATCTCTCGAAAGCGCGTTTGTACCGCGCCGCTCACTGGCGACATCTCACTGGCCAGGACTTCATCGACGGACAGAGCCAGCATCCGACCGTATTGCTCGGCGAGTTCGACTTTGCGACGCGGCAACGGATTCTGATCAGCTCCGCAGCCGCTGAAGAACATCGCCGTCGTGCCGGGATGCCGCTCTTCCAAATACAACTGCGCGAAACCGGCGTAATCACCGCACCACTGATAGAACCCCAGCACCGTGTTGTGGCAGGCATAACCGAAGATGACGCCGCGCAGTTTTGAACCGTCTTCCGAGAGCACTCGCAGCACGGGAACTTCGTGATCGATCGGGCCGGTGCCGATCGGGGGCCGGCGGTTCGAGGCGAAGCCACATTTGCCGACACTGGTCGCTAATCGAGCCGGTTGAAGGTCGGCGACCGCGCCGTCGATCGCTTCGGACACGCGCGCGTTGAGCCACTTCTGATACTCAACCACCTGCATCCAGTCGTCCTCTTTCATGTCGAGCATGTGCGTCAACGATTGATCGAGTGCCGGCCCGCAATGGGTGTGCGAGCAACAGAACATCAAATCGGCTCGCTCCAGCTTGTGCTTCGTTTTCGCGGCGGCAGCAACGCGATCGACCATTCCCTTCGGAACGCCGACCAGATCGAGTGCCACCATGACGGCACGATGCCCGCTCGCATCCTGCAACGCTGTCGCACGAGCGAACAAGTCATGGACTTTGCCTTCGGCGGCATGTGTTCTGCCGCCGTAGCCACTCATCCACATCGGCTTCTCCGGTGTGATGACGACCCGCGAGAACCCTGCCTTCCAATCGACGGGACCATCGGCCGCACGGGACGACGATGAGAATATGGACAAGAAAGACACAGCCAAAGTCAGCAGCAAATGATCTCGGTTTCTCATTCTCATCGCTCCATTTTCAACCTCAGGCGATGCCTGAAAAAAACGTTCCAGGCGAGCGGGGCAGCGTCAGCCCCCGATGTTTGACGAATCCACCGGGGGCTGACGCCACCCCGCGCGCCTATTTGTCTCGTTGCCTATCGCGTGCTGGCCGATGACGCAAGCGAGTCGCTACGGTGTGCGCTCAGGGGTCAGGCACCGCAAAATTCAAAATTGGCGGACGAACGTCCTCAACCAAATGACGCCTTGTTCCGCCATTTTTGAATTTTG
>JANNDA010000505.1:0-4015 GCA_031387195.1 Planctomyces sp.
GCAGTTACTCGCGGACGCATCCATCGACGTGGTCGATATCTGCCTTCCAACCGATCAACACGAAGCCGTCGTTCTGGAAGCACTCGCCGCCGGCAAGCACGTACTCGTTGAAAAGCCAATTGCCACGGATCTCGCCGCCGCCGAACGCATGATGGCCGCCGCCAAGAAAGCCGGCCGCCATTTGCTCGTTGGGCAAGTCCTGCCATTCTTTCCGGAATTTGCCTTCGCCACCGAGGCGGTTCGGAGTGGCAAGTACGGACAGCTTCTCGCTGGACACTTCCGCCGAGTCATCACGCCGCCGAATTGGTCAAACGGTATGAATGACTTCCGAAAATTGGGCGGCTGGGGCGTTGACCTGCACATTCACTACAACCATTTCATTGGGCTGCTCTGCGGTGTTCCGAAGCAAGTCTTTTCGCGCGGCCTGTTACAAGAAGGACTCGTGAATCACGTTCACACCAATTACATCTTTGACAACCCTAATCTCGCTGTGACCTGCGTCAGCGGCGGCATCGCGGCCAAAGGGCTGGCCTTCGGCCACGGCTTCGAGCTGTATCTAGAGCGGGCCACCATCGTCTATGATGCCGGAACGTATGCCGGACAATGGACGGTCAACCGCCCACTGACTCTGATCACGGACGATGGCCAGGCCGAACAACCAACTCTTCCTGGCGGCACCGAGTGGTGCTCGGCTTTCACTGCCGAACTGCAAGCGGCTGTCGATAGCCTGCGAACTGACCACGAAGCTCCAGCACTTTCAGGATCGCTCGCACTCGACGCCTTGCGAATCTGCGAGGCCGAGCGACAAAGCATTGCGAGCGGACAACTCGTTACTGTTGGCTAGCGATCCACAGACAAATCACTGCGTCCCGACGCCCGACGTTCCTGACACGAGAACCCGATGGTTGACAACCTGCCCGTCCGAACTCACAAGCACAAAGCCCTGACCATTGAAGGGTACTCGCGGGCGGCCGTGCAGAGTTATTGGCGTATTCCAGAGCTGCGGCTCGGTTTCGATCTCGGCGGCTCACCGTGGTCATTCATCGGCACGCCGACGTTTTTCGTCACTCACGCACATTTGGACCACATGGCCGCATTACCGGCTTATGTGGCTCGGCGACGGATGATGAAAATGGAACCGCCGACGATTTACCTTCCGGAGCAAGTGCTGGAATCAACCCACCTCTTGCTGAAAGTGTGGCAGAAACTCGACCGCGGTCGCATGAACTGCAACCTCATTCCGGTCAAACCGGGCGACATGTTCGAGCTTTCTCGCGAGCATGTCGTGACTGCCTTTGAAACCACGCACACGGTCCCGTCGCTGGGCTACATCGTCTGGGAGCGGCGAAAGAAGCTGAAACTGGAATACGTCGGCCTGACTCAGGATCAAATTCGCGACGTGAGTCTCTCCGGAAAAGAGGTCTCGATGGAGGTTCGCACTCCCCTGCTCTGCTACACCGGAGACACATCCCCAGCCGGCCTTGATGGCTGTCCCGACTTGTTCAATGCACAGATTCTGATCACGGAAGTGACCTTCTTTCGCCCGGAGCACCGCAAAGAAAAGATCCACAAATTCGGCCACATGCACTTGGATGACGTGATCGAGCGGGCCGACAAGTTCAAAAACGAACTGCTGATCTTCGGCCACTTCAGCACGCGTTACAACGAGCACCAATTTGAAAAAGCTCTACAACAACGTCTGCCTGCATCTCTCAAAGACCGCTTCGTCGCTTGGCTTTAGTTTTTGTTGAAGCCAGTCACTTACGGCAACGACGAACGAGTTCATGGATCGGACAGTCTTCATGACAATCCACCGCAAAAGGAGACTCGTTCGAGCTCATTCCATGAACACGATGAGCCCCGGCATGATCAAAAACCTCGTTCGTTGGATTCCTTGTGTGATTCTCGGCTGCTGTCTGTATTGTCCAGCAGAGGCAGCGGAGAAGGCCGTTGGATCGATCAGCGGGATCGTCGATCAAGCAGAGAAAGTCATCTCAGTCAAAGCCTTGAATCGAGAGAGCGGCAAGCCGTTTGTCGGCATCTTGGATGTGAAGACAAAGAAAATCACGGTGCCCGCGTTGCCGATTGAGGCGACATATGACCTGCTCATCGAGACGAAGGAGCAACTGCTGGAAGGGATCAATCTGGCGGTCCCTCGGTCGGAGTATGAAGAGGAACAGCCGCTGGCCGAAGAGGACGTGAAGACGATCCGCGAGAAGGTGCTGGGGCTGAATCAATTCGAAGATGTGGTCGAGATTCTGACCATCGAAGGGAATATCCAACACGCGGCGATTCTGCTCAACAAGGTCCGCACGAAGCCGTTTGTGAACTCGTTGCCGGGCGAAGTGGTGTGGCGCGCGGAGTTGTGGCATTTCCAAAGACCGGAGGAAACCTGGTTGAAGGCTCAAGACGAGCTGTTTATCGTCCTGCACCGCGAACGCCTACAACGCGAGGTCTTTGAAAAGAAGTCGGTGACGTTCGATCCCGCGTTGGGCGGAATCACGCTGACCGAAGATGAGCCGAAACGAGAACTTGGCCGCATCGAGTTGCCGGTGTACAAGCCGGGAACGCGATTGCGAAAGAAAGATGACTCTCCGAAAAACAAGCCTTTGAAATGAGGAGCCGATCGTGAAACGAAGCCTGTTCGTGAATAACGCGCGGTGGTTGCTGTTGCTCCTCATCACCGTGGGACTGCTCGCGCAGACGTCGATCAGCCAAGAGCTTCGCAAGCTCGGCACATGCGGGCCGCCGCCGAGGAAGAATCCGCAGCGGCAGACGTCGGCCGAGTCGATGCCGCCACTGCCGTTGCCGGCGACTCCGTTGCGGCGCAGCGAGCCGAAGGCCGAACCGGCACCACCGTTGATGATTGCCAAGTTGGAATACGGCACGACGCAGGATTGGAATACCGATCCGGGTGACGTCGACAACCTCATGCGGCATTGCCGGTATGAGCTTGGTCTGTGGTACGGCTGGAAGCAGATGTCGGTCAACGAATTGGTCGCGCTGACCAAGGCGGGGAAGAAGTGCGAGATTCCTATCCTCTACATCAGCGGGCACGAGCTGTTTCAGTTCACCGAAGAGCAGCGAGCGGCGATCAAGCAATACGTGGTCGATGGCGGCACGCTGTTGGGGGATGCCTGCTGCGGACGCGAGGAGTTTTCCATCTCGTTCCGCCGCGAAGTGCAGGCAATGTTTCCCGATCGAATGTTCGATCTCTTGGAAGTCGATCACCCAATCTTTCGAGCGTATCACTCTTACGCGAACGTGCATTTCCGCAGCTTCGACGGCGGTGTGCAAAAGGATGATCAAGGTCCGCCGCAGTTGCTGGGCATGAATATCGGCTGCCGAGCGGCGGTCATCTTCACGCCCTGGGACATGAGCTGCGGCTGGGACGAGCACACGCATCCGCACGGCAAGCGGCTGCTCCCCGGTGACGCGATTCGGCTGGGGATCAATATCGTCAGTTATGTCGCGGCGATGCGGCAACTCGGCGAGGTGCAAGCGGTGACTCGCGAAGTGCAGGCGACGTCCGATCGGCCTCGGCAGCAGTTTCAGTTGGCACAGCTCCGGCACAGCGGTGACTGGAATCCTGATCCGAACAGCACGTTGCAATGGCTGCGGCATGTGGCGCTCGATTCGAGCGTCTCGGTCGGTTTTGACTTGAAGCCCGTCGATGCGGACGAATCAAAACTCGCCAATTATCCGTTCGTTTATTTGACCGGTCACGGCGATCCGCATCTCTCCGACGACGAGGTCGGCGCGCTGCGGCATCACCTGCAATCGGGCGGATTCCTGTTCGTCAACAATTGCTGCGGACGGAGCGCGTTCGATCAACACGCGCGGGCTTTGATCGCTCGCTTGTTCCCCGATCAGAAGATGTCGTCAGTCACGGCCGAGCATCCGTTGTTTCAGTCGTTCTACAAAATCGCCGACGTCCGCGATCGCCAGTCGAGCTCCGCTCGGCCGGCCGAACTGGAAGGGATCACGATCAAGGATCGTCTCGTTTTGGTCTATT
>JANNDA010000564.1:0-2056 GCA_031387195.1 Planctomyces sp.
GGGGCCAGATTATCGGGCGTAACGTGGCCAGCGGTTGGGGTCTGAATGCGACGACCACCTACGGCGACGGTTCGTATTTGGCGACGGTCAGTGGGTTTGATGACTTGGTCGGGAACTCGAATTCGGATGTGTTCATCGTCACTGTCGCGAACACCTTCAACTTGTTCGGTGGCGCGGGAGTGAATTCCGGCAACGACACCTTCGATATTAGGGCCACGCTGACAGGTTCCGTGAGCGGCGGCGATGGCAATGACTTTTTGTTGGGGACGCAAATCACGAATGTCGCACTCACGGCGTTCGTGGCGCTTGAGGGCTTTTCCGGGAACGAAGCAGATATCACGGGCAGCTTCTCCGGAATTGACGATCTGGAAGGGGACGGCCTTGGTGCGGCCATTCTGAGCGGTATCGTGGGCGATGTTGCGACCTGGAATCTCGGCTCGGAGCAGACCTACATCGACGAAACCGCTACCGGCGTGCTGAGCATCGCTGGCTTCAGTGTGCTCAATGCGGGCGACCAAGGGGATACGTTCCTCGTCACCGACAATACGATCGCCACGCTCAATGGTGGCACGGGCGATGACCAGTTTGACATCGCGTTCGGTTCCACACTGACGGGTGAAGTCAACGGCGGAACCCAAACAGCACTCGGTGCCGACAGGCTGCAAGGAACGGCGATCGACAACGTCGTGCTGACGACGAGCAACTCGACCGGTTGGACCGGCACCGAAGATAGCATCACCAACCTTCCGGGCTTCACCGGGATTGATGCGATCGATGGCAGCAACATGGCGGGCTCAACGTTGCAGGGGCGTGACTTCGACAGCGTCTGGACGCTCAACGCCACGCCTGCGCCGCACAACTACAGCGACAACCTGTTCAATTTGCCCTTCACCGGCTTCCGCATTCTGCAAGGTGGCAGCAGCGGTGACACGTTCAATCTGGCGGGCAACAGCTCGTTCGACTTGATTCTCGGCGGTCTGGGCGGCGACACGTTCGACTTCTCGGCGGGAGCCACGCTGACGGCGGTGATCAACGGCCAAGGGGACATGGACGTGTTGCAAGGGGCGGACATCGACGCCGTCACGCTGACCGGCTCGACGGGCACTGCCGAATTCGGTGGCATCGAAGACAACCTCATCGGCAGCTTCCTGGGGATCGGCAACATCGTGGGGAACGCCGCGGGGATCGGCCTCAACGCGGGCAACAGCACGTTGACCGGACAAAATGCGGTTAGTGCCTGGTCGTTGTTTGGGACGGGGACCTACGCCGTCGGTGTCGATGTCTTGAACTTCAGCTTGTTCAATACGCTGCAAGGTGGCGACTTGGCTGACACCTTTGAAATCACGGCGGCCAGTGCGTTCAACCTGCATGGCGGACTCGGTGCCGACAACTTCAATCTCAGCGCCCCGTTGACCGGTGGCGCGACGCTCAACGGCGGTTTGGGGAGCGACCTGCTGTTCGGGACAGCGGTCGATAGCGTGACGCTCACCGGAGCCAGCATCATCGGCGAGGGGCTCAACGGCACTGTCGGTGTCAGTGCGAATGGGTTCTTGGGGATCGACGTCGTTATCGGCACGGGACTAGGCACCTTGACCGGCGCAGACACGGCCAGCACTTGGACGTTGGGCGGTGCCAATGACCAATACGCGACGCTGACCGAGACGCTGATCTTTACCAACTTCCTGATCCTGCAAGGTGGCACGGACATCGACACGTTTGACGTCGTCGGACCCGTCGGTGCCGTCGGTGATCAGTTCCGTGGCGGGGACGGGAACGACATCTTCAATCTGTCGGCCGAGCTGACCGGCGACATCTTTGGTGAGGCGGGAGCGAACGACCGAGTCAACTTCCTGACCGGTGGCTTGGTGACGGGCAACATTGACCTGGGGACCAGTGGTACGCTCGATTTCAGCGGTCAGGCTGTGGCAGCAGCGTTCTTGCAACTCACGGCGGGCGGCACGGTCGATGGGTTCCAAGTCGATGACGTTTTCAATGCGTTCTTCACGGGGACGGCGAACAACATCACGAACATCGTGGGAGCCCCGGCTGCCGTAGG
>JANNDA010000610.1:0-2252 GCA_031387195.1 Planctomyces sp.
TCATCGACGACGAACCCGGTGGCGATCGTCAACGCCATCAGCGAGAGGTTGTCGATGCTGTAGTCGAAGAGGTACATCACGCCGAATGTCGAGATCAACGACACCGGTACCGCCACACTGGGGATCAAGGTCGCTCGCAGATCGCGCAGGAATAAAAAGACGACGAGAATCACGAGGCCGACCGAAATCATTAGCGTGAATTGCACTTCGCGCAGCGACGCTCGGATCGTCCCCGTGCGGTCCATCACCGCGCGAAGATTCATCTCGGCGGGGATCTGCGCCTGCAACTGCGGTAGCAATTCCTTGATTCGATCGACTGTGGCGATGATGTTCGCGCCGGGCTGGCGGAAGACAATCAGCGTGATCGACGGCATTCCGTCCGAAAGTCCGAACGCGCGAATGTCTTCCACGGAGTCGGTCACACTGGCGACGTCCTTCAACCGGATCGGCGCGCCGTTGCGATAGGCCACGAACAGCGGCTCATATTCGCGAGCAGTCAGCAGTTGGTCGGTCGCGCTGATCGACCACGTGTGAGACTGATCGGCGATCTGTCCTTTCGGGCGATTCGTGTTCGCCGTGCCGAGCACCGCGCGCACATCTTCCAGTCCGAGACCATAGTGATTCAGGATTGTCGGATTCACGTCCACTCGCACCGCCGGGGGCGAGCCGCCGCCGACGCTCACTTGCCCGACACCTTGAACCTGAGCGAGTCGCTGCTGCAAGATCGTCGCGGCCACGTCATACATCGCCGCCTTTGTGTAGTTCTCCGACGTGATCGCCAAGATCATGATCGGTGCGTCGGCCGGATTGACCTTGCGATACGACGGATTGTTGGGGAGGTTCGCGGGGAGTTGTCCTCGTGCCGCGTTGATTGCCGCCTGCACGTCGCGCGAGGCGGCGTTGATGTCGCGATCGAGATCAAATTGCAGCGTGATCGACGTCGAACCGAGCGAACTGGCCGAGGTCATCTCGGCCACTCCGGCGATCCGCCCGAATTGCCGTTCGAGCGGAGTCGCCACTGCCGAGGCCATCGTTTCCGGATTCGCGCCCGGCAGCGAGGCACTCACTTGAATCGTCGGAAAATCCACCTGCGGCAACGGCGACACTGGCAGCAACCCGTAGCCGAGTGCTCCGGCCAACGTGATCGCGACCGTCAACAAGGTCGTCCCCACCGGCCGATGAATGAACGGAGTTGAGAGGCTCATCCGGCTGATATTTCCCATCTACTTTTCTGACATACGCTTCGTCGGCGAAGATCATGAGCGGCTGGGTGCGGTACGACAAGCACGCGGCTACATTGAGCTGAAACGCTCTTCTCTAATCTCCTGCGAGCGGACACCTCCGATGAAACAACCCGAACCGACGATCGTTTCGCTCTTTGATCTTTCTGGCCGAGTCGCGCTCATCACCGGTGGCTGCGGGCATTTAGGTTCGGCGATGTCGCGCGCGTTGGCCGAGGCTGGTGCCTCGGTCGTGCTGACCAGTCGCGATGCCGACAAAGCTCAAGCCGCTGTCGAATCATTGCCCGTGATCGGAACGGCTCAGCACTTCGGCATCGCGCTCGATCACATGCAGCCGGAGACGTTGGTCGCGAGTGTGCAAGAAGTGCTGTCGCTTGCCGGACGCATCGATGTGCTCGTCAACAACGGCCACGAAGCGTTGCCCGTCGATTGGACCAACGTGACGGCCGAGCAATTCACGCGGCATCTCGCCAACGCCACTGGCTACTTCGAGTTGTCTCGCCTGATCCGCAACCACGCGGTTGAATGCAGCACATCAGCGAGCATCGTGCTGCTCGGTTCGATGTACGGCGTCGTCGGTTCGTATCCCGAAGCGTATGCCGACGTCTGTTTCGCCAGTCCCGTCGCTTATCACGCGCTGAAAGGAGGCATCGTCCACATGGCTCGGCACTTGGCCGTGTATTGGGCGAAGGACAACGTGCGAGTCAATTGCCTCAGCCCCGGCCCATTCCCGACAGAGAATGCTCCCGCCGAGATGGTCGAGCGACTCACCACGAAAAGCCCGATGGGCCGCATGGGAAAACCGTCCGAACTGAAAGGGGCGATCGTCTTTCTTGCCAGCGACGCCAGCAGCTACATGACCGGCCAGACGCTCACCATCGACGGGGGCTGGACCGCGCAATGAGCTTCGCGGTCGTCCTCGCGGCGCTCGTCTTCCTGATGCTCGTCGCCTACCGCGGCCACAGCGTCATCCTCTTCGCGCCCGTCGCCGCGATGGCTGCGGTGCTGCTC
>JANNDA010000631.1:0-1782 GCA_031387195.1 Planctomyces sp.
CGAAGCGCCTGCCATAGGCGGTGGCGATGAAGTCGATGATTGGCGTGATGCCACACAAAGGCGCTTCGCCCCTAACACCCGCGAAACCATCCGCGACGATGCGGTGAAATTCTTCGTCGAGGAAGGCCTGCTGCTGCGCAAACCCGACGATCCCAACCGCCCGACCAACAGCGGCAAAACGGTGTATCAAATCGAACCGACCGCCCTCGCTCTCTTCCGCAAGTTCGGCACCCTCGAATGGACTCCCGCCTTGCGGCACTACCTCTCCAGTCGCGAAACGCTCAAGCACGAGATTGCCCGGAAGCGTGACCTCGCCCGCGTGCCCGTCACATTGCCCGATGGCTCCCAAGTCGCGCTCTCACCCGGCGGCCAGAATCCGCTCATCAAAGCCATCATCGAACACTTCTGCCCCGCCTTCGCGCCCGGCGGCGTGGTTCTCTACATCGGCGACACGGAAAACAAATTCGTCCACTTGGAGGCTGCAGGCTTGGCCGCGCTCGGAGTCACCTTGGATTCCGCTGCCAAGATTCCCGATGTCATCGTCCACGAGACCAAGCGGAACTGGCTCCTGCTCATCGAGGCCGTCACCAGCGCCGGCCCGGTGGATGGCAAACGCCGCAAGGAACTCAAAGACCTGTTCGCCGGCTGCAAAGCGGGCCTCGTGTTCGTCACCGCCTTCGAGAACCGCCGCACCATGCAGACCTTCGTCTCGCACATCGCCTGGGAATCCGAAGTCTGGATCGCCGAAGACCCCGACCACATGATCCACTTCAACGGCGAACGGTTCCTCGGGCCGTATCCAGACGTGATGCCGAACTACGGAACACACTCACGCCCACCGAGTCACCCCGAATCCACTCACTAACATGAAAGCATTGGAGCTAGAAAAGAAACTCGGAAAAAGGAAACACAAGACCACTTCTGAACTGAAGCAGGTCATGCAGATTCGCCAGGACCAAAATCCAAACTTCTGCCTCTTTCTGGGTGCGGGAGCCTCTCGCAGCAGCGGCATCCGCACAGCTTCGGAGATGGTAGAAGATTGGCGGTCAATGGTCTATCGAGGGCTGCGCAATACTACGGAAGATTGCTCCGCTTCGGAGGTGAAAAAGTGGCTCACTGACAATGCTGCTGAGTGGTATGACGAGAAAAAGGAGTATTCGAGTTTAATCGAGCGCGTCTATCCGCTGCGTGCAAATCGCCGTAAGTTCATTGAAACTGAGGTTGCCGAAAAAATCCCGTCCATCGGATACGCCTATTTGGTTCGAATCGCTGAGGCTGGCTTGCTGCGGACCCTGTTTACCACAAACTTCGACGACTTGCTCAACGAAGCATTCTACCAGTTTTCAGCTGAAAGAGCGCTTGTCTGCGCTCACGATTCATCCGTCGATTCCATAAGCATAACATCCCGTCGCACGAAGATCATTAAGCTGCATGGCGACTATTTGTTTGATGACCTTAAGAACACCGAACAAGAGACCAAGCGCCTGGACGAAAATATGAAGGACAAATTCGGAGAATGCTTAAAGGAATATGGGTTGATCATCGCGGGATACTCCGGGTCTGATAAATCGATCACACGCAACCTCGAAGAACTGTTAAACAACTCCATTTATTTGAGAAACGGCCTGTTTTGGTGCTTCAGAGCGGAAGATGAGGTAACCGAGGAAGCAATCGAAATCCTTCAGCGACCGAATTCTTTCTACGTCTTGACCCCAGGTTTCGATGAGTTGATGGCCGATTTCTACTCTATGTCAGCAAGCGATACGAGCCCGTTCAGCTCCA
>JANNDA010000644.1:0-4621 GCA_031387195.1 Planctomyces sp.
ATCGCCGCCGACAGCTTGGGCCGCGTCATAGGACGCATAAAACTCGTAGCCAGGAGCCTTCGGCAATTCGCTGGGCAACAACGCGCGCTGCACGTTGCGAGCAATATCCATTTCGCCGTCTTGTTTCTTCTTCTCCATAAATGTGACCATCAGCCGCGCACTGTCATACGACAGTGCCGCCTGACTGCCGACTGCCATCAACAGATCGAGATCTTCGTTCCGAAACTGACTGAGTGGATTTTGTGTGTCGATGTTGATCACGCCCATCGGCTCGCCATCCAGGCCGAGCATCGGTACGCACATCATCGAATGGATCGAAAGGCTGGAAATCGATTCGCTGGCTGAGAACTGTTCATCGTTCGCCGCGTCAGCCGACAGGATGCCGGTTTTTTCATTCAGAACTTTGTTGAGAATTGTGCGGCTGAGTTTCACCGAGGCATCTTCGTCTTGGCGACGATGCTTCATGGCGCGCGGAACCAACTTGCCGGTCTCATCGTCTTTCAGCAGGATGCAGCCACGATCGGCTTGGGGGAAAATGCTGAAAAGGGTGTCGAGAATCTTCGGACAGATCGCCTTCACATCGACGGTGCCCGCGAGACTGCGAGTGATCTCCAACACGGCCTTCAGCTTGGCTTCGGGCTGAACCTCCAGCATTCCGAAGGGGCTGCCGACACCACCAACCAGCGTGGCTTCGATGGAGGCATCGCCCTCTTCATCGTCCACAAAATCAACTTCGCTGGAGGTCTCCGCCAAAGCCTTTGGTCGAGGAATTGGCGCTTTGCCCGCCTCGGTTGCGAGGATCGATGAGCCTTCGGTTTGGAATCGCAATAAAACTGGTCCGAGCTTGATGCGATCATCGTGGTTCAGTTGAGCCCGGCCGGTGATCTGCTTTCCGTTCACGAACGTGCCGTTGCCACTCCCCATATCCTCCACGAAGTAGGAATGCCCGTCTTTGATGATTTGTGCATGGCGGCGAGACACCGTGTTGGAATCGAGCTGAATGGTGCAAGCGGGGTGGCGACCAAGAACCGTTTCACCCTCACCAATGGGATGAGAAGTCGCCTTGCCCCCAAGGAGCACAATTAAAGTTGCCATGACGTAATCTTCCGAAAAAACACCGCTAATGAAGACGAAAATGATCCAACGTCACCAAACCGTCGCCTCAGATCGGGCGAATCCTATGAGCCGCGGCTTGCCGCTGCAACGAGCCCAGCGACATCGAATCGGAAAGAACGGCTCCCTCTAATCTCAATGACCACTCACATTGAAAATCGTCTCGACGTTCCCACGAAGCACTTGTTGACCGAGTTTCACCGCGCGCTCTTCGGGCCAACCGCGTCCGATCACAAAATCCTCAGCCAACACCTTGGCCAGGATGCGCCGATACATGCCGAACTTTGGCAACGCGAACTCCAACTTATACATGTCGCTGTAGTAGCCGATCTGTTTTGTCTGCGGCACCGCCTGCAATCGCCCACGTGTGTCGATCTCGATATAGGCCGGGATATTCGAGTACCACCAGTGCCCGTTCGTCACAACGTTGGGAAAAATCCACGAGTAGCTGACCAGCTCTTGGTTGCTGATCTGCGCCAGCACCGAGACCGGAAACGTCACCTGCGGAAACGCATTGAACAGCGCTTTGTATTGAATCAGTGAGACGCGCTGGTCGAACAAATCCTGCCCTTGAAACACGCCCGCTTCATACACGCGGCGATTCACGCCGATCATCAGATCAAACGGTAGACGCCGATCCGCGCAGTGCTCAGCCAAAGTCCAAAACACAAACCGGCTCAGCGTGCGTTGCTCGTCAGCGGTCAATTCTCGCTGGCTCACCGCGTGCAGAATGACATCCGCCGTAGAAGCCTCAACACGAACCGGTTCAAAGTCCGGAGGCAAGGAAATCGCGCAGGCTTTTGCATTGTTCGACACGAAATGATCGAACAGCTTTCCGATGGCCTGATTGAGCGACGCCGCACTGCTCACTTCAATGCCGGTGGCCCTCGCCAATCGCTCGCGAACGTCTCGCTTCGACAATTGAAAAACCAAATCGTCGGTTCTCAAGCACGGGATATATCGGTTCGTATCGAAGCCGGTGAGCGGATCATCAAAGTTGTTCGTCAGGAAAATTTGTTCGAGCTTGCTGATCCGCAACACCTGCTCTTCCCAATCCGGTTGAGCCATCTTCTGAGCGGCGGTGTCGTACAACGTCTCCCAGTTCGACAACGTAATTCGATCATCCGCGAAATCAAAAAACGTACGGCACATCTCCAGCAGCCAACTGAACTGAACCGTGTTTTCAATGTCAGCCAACTTGGGCACCAGTTGCCGCACTTTCTCCTTCGGATCGAGTCCCGGTTGTTCAATCTGCTCACGCGGCAGCCCCGCCGAATGTGCCAACTCCGTGTAGTAGTGATAGCCCAAGATGTCAGCCAACGTACGCGAAGCCGGATCGAGCGGGTTGATGTGTGTGTGGGGATCGATCAGAACCAGACTCTCAAGCTCACCCAAAAGCCGCTGACTCAGTTGTGCTGACATGCTCGAAATGACTCCCCAATTCTTGATGTGCAAGGCGGTCGAGGCGGCAGAATATCGCGCGTTCAACGCACCGAACAGCATCGCGAATTGAATTGCCGACGACCAGCGATTCGCAGCTCCGGCGAACGGCGGGCGTCAGCCCCCTGGTCGAACCAAGCTCCATCACCACAACCAATCCAAAACAATCAGCACCGCAACCAGGAGCCTAACGGCTCCCGTTCGCCGCCCACGCTGACGCTCGACAAGCCGCGTCGAGCCATCGCCACCCGCTGCCTGGACCGCCTCGCCCGCCCGTGGGACGAGATGGTTCAAGTGCTCGTGGCCTACAAGAAACAGCACCGCCACCCGCGAGTCCCCAAATCCGCGCTGCCATTTTTCGTTCCCAGCGCATCGACTTGCAATTGTGAATTGCGATCCTGAACATGGCATAGCTTCGATTTCACGACGTTGTGGGACAAATTCGATGAAAGCAATTCTCGCCAATCGCGCGTTGTGTCTTGGGTTCATTCTTGCCGGTTTGAACTTTGCCGTAGCGGACGATCCTGCCAAGAGCGGAAAACCTACGGAGTCACTGGTTGCCGTAACGACTACGGACAAAAAGACGGTGGTCGGGGAATTGGCCGAACCAAATGAAGCAACCAAGAGCCTCGTCATTCAAGACGTCGTGACGGGAAAGAGTGTCGAACTCACAGCAAAACAGATTGCTGGAAAACCTCAGACAGTCACGGACGAAGAGGCCATCAAACTTTCTAAAAAACCCCGGCGCGGTGGTCGCTTGGAGGATCGCTAAAAAGATTGCCCAAGGAACTGCCAAGGGGAAGATCGCTTCAATCAATGGAGGAACAATCTACACCACGATGGGAGCCAAGGATCGGCTTCGTCCTGGAAGTGAGTTGCTCGTTTACAGAGGCGAAGAGGTCATCAAAGACCCCGATTCGGGTGAAGTCATCGGCAGGCAGCGTCGTCTTGTTGCGAAGCTGGATGTCATTTCGGTCGAAGAGAAGTCTTCAAAGGTCCGACTCAAGGGCGACTTGGAGATTATGCTGAATGTGGGAGACCAAGTTGAACTCACATCAGCGGAACCGGCAATTGCAGTCCTTCCCGCGACTGACAACGAAGGAAATGCGTTTGAAGGAACAGTCAAGATTGCCAATGAGATTGTTAGCCAGTTGGTTCGACGCAAGATCAAGGTCGTTGAACGAAGCAAGTTCCAAGGTGCTCTTGTGGAATTGGCCATCCAGCAAACAGAACTCTTCGACGCCGCAACAGCGGCGAAACTTGGAAAGTTTGCTGGAGCAAGTCACGTCGTGACCGGAAGTGTGACTAGACCCGCAAAATCTGGGTTCAAAGCCGATCTGTCGTTAAGGCTCGTCAGCGTGGAAACCGGCGATGTTGTCTCCGCGACCAACTTTGAGAGTTTCCCATTCCGTTTCGATCCTGTGAATGACGACGATGCTTCGGTGATTGCCTTTCCGAAGTCCAAGATCAACGTCCTGAAGGAACTCAAAGACGTCAAGCGGGCGACGCGTAAAGGGTCATGGGAGATGAGCGACGGCACCCTTCGAAACCTAGCGGATCATTCGGTTGTCTCATTACCGGTCGAGATCAAGTCCGGGAGTTACGAAATCAGCATGGAGTTGAACAGAGCCGCTGGAACCGAAGCAATTTTTGTTTGGCTTCCGGTTGGAGACCGTGATGTCAGACTTCAGGCGGGAGATTTTCACGGCCTTGACGCGATTACGGGTCTAGCGATTGCCCAAGGCCCGACAAACAGGCCAGGGAAATTTGAAAATGGAAAATGGCACCGTCTTGTTGCAAACGTCTCCGTGAAGGGGGCTGATTGCAGGATCAAAGCGTCTCTCGATGGGAACTCGATTGTCGATTGGAGCGGAAAGGTCGCAGATCTTTCTGGTGGCACCGACTGGGCACCATCGAACAAGTCTCAACTCGGAATTGCCGCGCTGAAAGGTCGACTTTCATTCCGCGACATTCAGTTTTCTGGTTCGGGCAAAGTCGTCCGATGATTTCAGCAATGGGCGCGGCCCAGTCATCGCTTCTTGACGTTCGCGATGATCGCGGATAACCA
>JANNDA010000513.1:0-11615 GCA_031387195.1 Planctomyces sp.
GACGATCGTCGGTCGCAAGACCTACGGCAAATGGTCGGTGCAAAGCATCTTCCCAGTCCAACGCAACATCGGACTGCGGCTGACCACGGCCAAGTTTTACTCGCCCGCCGGCAAGACGCTGGGCAAGATCGGTGTGAAGCCAGACGTGGA
This sequence comes from Planctomyces sp., assembly GCA_031387195.1. Lineage (GTDB taxonomy): Bacteria > Planctomycetota > Planctomycetia > Planctomycetales > Planctomycetaceae > SXKJ01. Next base: position 151 of record JANNDA010000513.1, read on the forward strand.
AGTCGATCTTCCGGAACACGTCGTGCTGCACCGCGGCCCGATGGCCAACTCGCTCGAAGATGATCCGGACATCCGCAAAGCGCTCGACGTCGCTCGCGACCAACTCGAAGGCCGCAAACTGTTCTCAAATCGGGCGACTGATTGATACCTCGCAACGGCCATCCGTGAGACATTGAGGCGAGCGGGGCGGCGGCAGCCCAATGGCACTCACTTTAGCGGTGCAGCGCAAGCTGCCCGGTCCCAGGGGAGTGAAATTGTCGTGGAATCACGCGAGGAACCGGACGGCTCGCGCCGTTCCGCTACTAAAGCCAGTGCCATTGGGCGTCACTACAGTCGCTCGATCCAATCGGCGGTGAGTGGACTGTCTTCCTGGACTCGTTCATCGTCGTCGGTGATCAAGACGTCTCCGGAATCTGCTCCAGTTCCACTGCCACCCGCGAGCGTGTCATCACCGGACTCACCAGTGAGTTGATCGTCACCGGCTTTGCCGATCAGCCAATCGTTGTCCGCGCCTCCCAGCAGGGTGTCGTCATCGGCTCCGCCCACGAGGATGTCGTTTCCGGCGTCGCCAGGGAAAACAAAGTGGGTTGGGACAAATTGGACAGGTTCATATAACACCATAATTGGACATGTCCCATTTGTTTCATCGGTCATGGCTCCCTTGTCCATGTTCTGTCAAGCATATCCCCGCTTTTGTCTCCCCCGGACAAATAGTTTGCATTTTGGCTCTCATGGTCATGGGGAATAAGTTCGGTATTCGAATCCACATCACGTCATCAGCAGGCTGCCAGGGTGAGACATCGACGCGTGGCAGATTCACTTCAGGACGGGTTTCACCGGCCGGGAGACATACGGTGCCGTCACACCTTCGTCGCGTTTCACGAGCTTGGTTGTCTTACCGCGCGTCTCTTGGATCAGCGTCACGAACGGATCGCCGCTGTAGCAGACTTCGCTGAAGAAAGTGAACACAGACGAGTTGTCTGTCACGAACATCGGGGCCAGTTTTCCGGCGGTGGTCGTGTAGCTGAAGCCGCCGAGGATTTCGCTGCGGCCGTTGCCGCGTGTTTCCAGCAAGGTGCCGCCACGCTCCGTCTTGTAGCCGAGAACCCAGAGATCGCTGTGATCGTTGACGAGGTGCGTCCCTTCGTTCTCGACGTTGAGCTGCCGCGCCCAGACTCGTTGATTCTTCAGTTTGAGGTGGTGCGTGACGAAGTCCTCGAAGAAGAGTTCGCCGCCTTCGGCCTTGCGAGTGAAGGTCAGGTCGCAGTCCGAGACACTGCGAAACAGGATCGTGCGGCGGGTGTCGACTTCGAGACCGCCGCGCATGTCCGAAAAATGTTCCAGCGACACGACGGGCGATGTGCCATCGCTAATGCGGAAGTCGGGCTTCGCTTGCCCGTTGTAATCCACCCAGCCGCCCGTGCCGACGACTCGTCGCACTTTGCCGCCGATGATGACCGTCTTTTTCAGCGCATAGAAGCCGGGCAGAAAGACGGTCGTCGCGCCGGAGTCCATCGCCATCTGAATCGCGGCCGACGAGTCCTGTTGTCCGGTTGGGTCCGCGCCGAAGTTGTCCACATTGGCCCAAGTCGTCGGATTGTCCACGGGAATTTCCGGCGGCTCCTTCACCGGCAGTCGCGGTGAAGTGGCTGCCGATGGAAACGGACTGGTTACCGGGTGCGAGCAGTACTCGGCGACGTTCGGTCCTTCGCTGCCGAGCTTGTCTGTGCCGACGATGCGGAACGCGGCTGCCGAATCGGGCGTGGCGACATCGCCCACCGCGCGGCCATAACCGGACGTTGTGATGTCGCGCAGAAAGATGCGTCCGCCGTTGAAGTTCACGATCGCTGGCATTCGGGCCGCAGCCTCTTTGCCGGTGAGCCTCGCGTCGATCAGACACAACGTGCCGTAGCTTTGAATCGCGGGAACCGAGTTGTCGCTGACGAGTCCTCGAATGCTGATGGCCTGGCCTTCGTTCGTGAAACCGAATTGTGTCTGACCTCGCAGGGTGATGTGCTCGAACGTCTGGCCGTTCACCGCGCGCGCCGTGCTGATGCCGCGTTGAAAGCCAATGACCTCGCAATTCCGCACGAGCAGCGGGCCGTTCATGTCGCGATGACCAAGATCGAGTCCGACGAGGCCGCTGCCCTCGCCCGCGATGAGGCGGCAGTTACGCACGGCTCCGGAATTGTTCGAGTAAAACTGCAAGCCGATCGCGCCCGGATTGTTCTGTCCGACATCGAACGTCACGTCCTGAACGTAATTGTGAAACCAGTCGGCGGACCCGAACCCACCGCACCACATGATCGACTCCGGCCTCTGCGGATCGGTGAAGGTTGCATCTTTCAGCCGGATGATGGTCTTTGAGACGTTCTGCCCCTGAATGAAGTTCTTGCCCCACGCATCCTTGCCTGCGGAGTTCTTCTTCGACCAATTGAGCGTCTTCGAGACGAGATACGTTCCGGCGGGCAGATAGAGAATCTTGTGCTGTCCCATCAGGTCAAAGAGCGCCCGTTGAAGTGCTTCCGTGTCGTCGGTCTGGCCGTCTCCTTTGGCGTGATACGGAGCCTTCGTGACATCCACAATCGCGTGGCTTGCCGGGTAAGCGATATCAGTCTTCTCATCGAAGGTGGCCCCGACGACGGGCGCGTCGGCCGCGTGAGAAGTGCTGAGCAACAGCGTTGCGAGAGCAAATGTTGGCAGGATGAGCGAGCGGATCATGGAATGTTTTCTTGGTCAATACTCGTGATTGATACGTCTCACATCCGCCTGACTGATCGACCGACGCGAAACGCGTTGGCCGCTTCCAGGCTGTGAGCGGCGGCTGATTGCTGCGTTCTAATACGAATGGCGCAGAGCCCTTTTTGTTTGTGATTATTTGTGAGGGACAAATCCATTTTAGCCCCCAAAAGGGTGCCAGGAACCGTTTACGGGGCACCCCCGCCGCCGCGACTTCTGCCGCTTTCGTTGTTTCTTCCCACCCGCCGCGACAAGTCTTCGATCTGCCGACGCAACTCCGAATTCTCAGCCGACAGCCGCTCACGCTCGACAGCCTTTTCCAGCTCCGAACTCATGCCGGTTTTCTAAACCAACTCGCTTTCCAACGCAGCATCAGCTCTCGCACAATGGACGGCTGCGAGTGCCCAACCTCCCCGGTCATCGTGCCAGCGGACGGTACTTGATGCGGTGGGGTTGGTCGGCGGCGGCACCGAGACGTTCGTGTTTTTGGATCTCGTACATCTTGTAGTTGCCTTCAAACCAATACGTCTGGCTGTCTCCCTCGAAGGCCAAGATGTGGGTCGCGATGCGGTCGAGGAACCAGCGATCGTGGCTCGTGACGATCGCGCAGCCGCCGAAGTTGGACAGTCCCTCTTCCAACGCGCGCAGCGTATCGACATCGAGATCGTTGGTCGGTTCGTCCAACAGAATCACGTTGCCGCCGCGACGCAGCAGCTTCGCCAAGTGGACTCGGTTGCGTTCACCGCCGGAGAGCTCTTTCACGAGCTTCTGTTGGTCGGTCCCTTTGAAGTTGAAGCGACCGACGTATCCGCGCGAGTGCATCTTCAGACCAGCGACTTCAATCATATCGATGCCGCCACTGATCTCTTCGTAGACGGTCTTGTCTCCGTCGAGCGAATCGCGCGACTGATCGACGTAGGCCAGTTCGACCGCAGTGCCAATCCGCAGCGTGCCGGTGTCGGGCTTCTCCAGTCCCATGATCATTTTGAAGAGCGTGGTCTTGCCCGCGCCGTTGGGACCGATCACGCCGACGATGCCACCTTTAGGCAGATTGAAATCCATGTTCTCGAACAACAGTTTGTCGCCGAATGCTTTGGACATTCCCTCGGCGCGAATGACGAGATCGCCCAGCGGTTTGCCGGACGGGATTTGCATTTCGTCCATTTCGCCGGTGGTGTCGTAGGTTTGCGTCCGCAATTCTTCGTAGCGTTGCATACGCGCTTTGTTCTTCGTCGCCTGAGCTTTCGGCGACATCCGGACCCATTCCAACTCACGCGCGAGTGCTTTCTGACGCTTCGATTCCTTGTTCTGATCGACGGCCATACGCGCGTATTTTTGTTCGAGCCACGACGAGTAATTCCCCTCGAACGGGATTCCCTTGCCGCGGTCGAGTTCCAGAATCCACTGCGCGACGTTGTCGAGGAAATAACGATCGTGTGTCACCGCGACGACGGTTCCTGCGAAGTTCTCCAGGAAGTGTTCCAGCCACCCGACCGATTCGGCATCCAGGTGGTTGGTCGGTTCATCGAGCAACAGCAGATCTGGGTTTTGCAACAAGATTTGACAGAGCGAGACGCGCCGTTTCTCACCGCCGGACAGATTCGCAATCAGCGCATCATCGGGGGGCAGCCGCATCGCGTCCTTCGCGACCTCCAACGTACGGTCGAGTTCCCACAAGTTGCCGTGATCGATCTTGTCTTGGACTTTCGCTTGTTCGTCCAGCACTTTTTCCATCTCGTCTGGTTCGAGCGGCTCGCACAGTTTCTCGTTGAGTTCGTTATACCGATTCAGAATCGCGTGCGACTCGGACGCGGCGTCGTTGATGCAATCGGCGACCGTTTCGTACTGGTCCAACCGCGGCTCTTGCGCGAAGTAGCCGATCTTGATCCCTTTGGCGGGCCGGACCTCGCCCATGTAGTCCTTGTCTTCCCCCGCCATGATTCGCAGCAGCGTGCTCTTGCCCGAGCCGTTGTTGCCGAGCACACCGATCTTGGCACCCGGATAAAACGACAGCCAAATATCGCTGAGGATGACCTTTTCCTCATACATGCGCGTCAGGGCTTCGATCGTGAAGATGTAATTGTCGGCCATTGTCGGAAACTCACCTTTGAAGACGGAGACTTTTGGGGGGCGCTTCATAGCAATTGCTGCGAAAAACCCAAGTCAGCGGGGTGAAATCCTCGGCATCCCATTCATGGCGGCGTGCGATATCATCCCGCCGCGTCGAGCGTTCGCTGACGCCATCAGTAAAGACCAGAAATCGCGGGAGGTGTTTTGTGCCTGTGCCACGCTTATCGTTGAGCTTATTAGCGCTGTTCGTCAGCGCCACTTCAGGATTCACGCTGACTGTCGTCTCGGCCCAGGAGCGTGCGACGTCATTGGCAAACCCTCCGGTTGCAACCGCCGCTGCCGTGATGACCGAGATGGAAGGCAAGCATCTTGCGAATGTTCGACAAGTCACCTTGGGTTTGCCGCGCGCGGGTGAGGGATACTTTTCACCGGATGGGCAGTCGATCGTCTATCAAGCGTATCCGGTCGGGTATCCGTTCTATCAAATCTACATGCAGCGATTGGACGAGAAGACTCCGCTACGGTTGAGCCCCGGTCGCGGTCGCACGACTTGCAGCTACTTCGCTCCCGATGGGCAGTCGCTGCTGTTTGCGTCGAGCCACACCGATCCCGACATCGAACTGACGGAAGCGAAAGCTCGGCAACTCGCGAAGGAGGGTGGACGTCGCCGTTACGAATGGGACTTCGATCCGCACATGGAGATTTACTCGATTATGGCGGATGGAACGGGACTCAAGCGGCTGACGAATTCTGCGGGCTATGACGCCGAGGGAAGTTATTCGCCGGACGGTAAGCAGATCGTGTTTACGTCGTCGCGAGATGGTGATCCGGATCTCTTCATCATGGATGCGGATGGTTCGAACGTGCGGCAACTGACCAACGTCCCCGGCTATGACGGTGGGCCGTTCTTCTCGCCCGATGCGAAGTGGGTCATCTTTCGCAGCGATCGGCAGAAGGAGCACATGCTGCAACTCTTCGCGATCTCCGTTGACGGCAAACGCGAAGTGCAACTGACCAATAACCTCGAGCACGTGAATTGGTGCCCGTTCTTTCATCCGTCAGGCAAGTATTTGATCTGGTCCGGAGCGGATTACTCGCAAGGCCCACGCGGCGCGAACTTCGATCTGTTGATGCTCGATGTGGAATCAACCGGCGACACGCTGAAGGCCGGAGCGGTGACTCGTATCACCGACCACGAAGGTGCGGATGTGCTGCCGGTCTTCAGCCCGGACGGAACGAAGTTGATGTGGACGTCAACGCGAACTGCCGACAAGACCAGCCAACTGTGGATCGCTGACTGGCTGCGGAAGTGAAGTGGGCGCGAACTGGTGCCTGACCTAATTTTGAGTAGGACCGCATGACGATGGGCGCACTCGCGTCATTCACTCCCGATGATTTACGCCGCTTGCGGACGGAGACGTTTCTCCGTGAGGTCGAACTTCACGCGGAAATCGGTTCGACCAACGACCGCGCCTTGGCGTTGTGTGGCGAAACGAACTTGCCGGTTCCGTACCTGATCCTGACTGAGCAACAAACGGCCGGTCGTGGTCGAGGTGCCAATCGCTGGTGGTCGAACGACGGAGCGTTGTTGTTCTCCGTGATCATTGATGCGACCGATTACGCGCTGCCGGAATCGCGCTGGCCGCAGATTTCGCTGACCGCCGGAATCGCCGGATGCGAAGTCCTCGATTCTCTGGCCAATACAACAAACTCCGGGTTGGCATCCAAGTCGCGCGGACATACCGTCGGCCTGAAATGGCCGAACGACGTGTGGCTCAACAACCGCAAAGCGTGCGGGATTTTGGTGGAGGTTCCACCAACTCGCTGCGGTCGGTTGGTGATTGGCGTTGGGTTGAACGTGAATAACTCGTTCGATTCAGCGCCCGCTGAATTGCAGTTGAACGCCACCTCGCTGTCCGATGAAACTGGAATCGTGTTTGATCGCACGACCGTGCTGGCGACGTTGTTGCAACAATTCGACAACGACTTGAAACGACTGGCTGAAGCAGGGGCCTCACTCGCTGAGCGGTGGCAATCGCGTTGCGTGCTGCGCGATCGAATCGTTTCCCTCGACATCGGCCAACGAGTCATCACCGGGCTTTGCAAGGGAATCGCCGATGACGGAGCCTTGCGGCTGCAAACACCATCTGGCGAACAACGCTTCTACGGCGGCGTGATTCGCCGCATCGAATCATCGACACACTCACTCGAAGCGTTGTCGCCCACCCTCGCGAACGCTTCGGATTAGTTAGAATCAATCCTTCTTCACGCCGGCATCACTCTTCGGCGACTCGGTGGGAGCGGCTGTCGAATCGACGAAAGTTGCTTTTGTGATGTAGTCCAAGTCAGGAAACGTCTCGTTGAGGTACGCGTTGCCGCGTGCTTGGATTTGATCCTGTTGCGGCAATTCGCGGTGCTTGGAGTTGATGGCATCGACCACCTCCATTCCTTCGAGAACTTGTCCAAACGGCGTGAAGCCATCCTTATCGAGCCGGCTGTTGTCGCCGTAATTGATGAAGAGCTGTGTGCTGCGTGAGTTCGGAGCACCGGTCTTCGCATAGGTGATGAAGCCGCGAAGATTCGACTTCTTGTTTTCACCCGTCGGGCGATCGTCCGGGATGTTGGCGTCATGCCATTTCGCGTTCAGCTTGGGATCGCCGTTGATGCCCCATTGCACCATGAAGTCCGGGAGCACGCGGAAGAAACGGCAGTCGTCGTAGTAGCCGTTCTTGACCAACTCATAGAAATGAGCGGCTCCGTTGGGGGACCAATGGCTGTGAACTTCGACGACGAAGTCCCCCTTGGTGGTCTCGAACTTCACTTGGAAGTGCGGCGGGGTGTTCCCCAAGTTCACAGCCGGCTCATGGGCCGCAGACGTCGGTTTGTCGAGCGGTGGCCCCATCGGCAACGGCGGGATCGGCGGCTCCGGCTGAGCGCATCCGGCCAACAAAGCCGTGACGAGAAAACCAAACCATTGACGTCGAGTGCTAGGCATCTTGAGTGGTCCTGTCATCGTTAGCGCCAAGTGTAGCCGGCTCTCGCCGAGAGCCGTTCGCGCGGCTCGCAAAGCGAGCCGCATCCGCTCTCGGCGAGAGCGGGCTACACGATGGCTTTGCCGCGGCTACTTCGTCTCAACGATCGTGGCCTTTTTGATGAAGTCCAGATTGGGGAAACTCTTGTTGAGGTAAGCGTTCCCCTCCGACTGAATCCTGCCTTGATCGGGCTTCTCGCCAGATTGAGAGTTGAACTTGTCGACGATTTCCAGGCCTTTGATCACTTCCCCGAACGGTGTGAATCCTTGGCCGTCGAGGAACGCGTTGCTCTTGAAGTTGATGAAGACTTGCGTCGTGCGTGAATTCGGACCCGATGTCGCAAACGTGATGAAGCCACGTTTGTTGGACTGGCGATTCTTGCCCTTCGGCTGATCATCTTTGATTTTGGCTTCGCGCCATTTGGATTGAACCTTGGGATCGCCGTTGATCCCAAACTGCACCATGAAGTCGGGGACCACGCGGAAGAATCGCGTGTCGTCGTAGAAACCGGATTTCACCGAATCGTAAAACCGGGCCGCTCCGATCGGTGCCCAATCGCGATGGACTTCGATGATCACGTCACCCTTCGAGGTGTCGAACTTCACTTGATACGTCTCCGGAATGTCTTCCGGCTTCGAAGCCTTGTCTTGAGCCAACGCTTCCGAGTTGGCTTGTGTCAAAACCGAACCCGCAACAGCGGCCGAGGCGACCGCACCACAAAACTGACGACGTGAAACTGACTGCATGAGAATCCTTTCAAAATCAACTGACGGAAAAACACTCAAAAACTCCCTGCGAGAAATTCGCGAGGAGACACGATCGAGAATCGCAAACGCTTCCGGACATCAGTGGGAAGTTCAAGCAAATCACGGTCGTTGGTCACCAATGTTTCGGCCTGACCTACTTGGGCGACGGAAAGAAATAAATTGTCATCCACATCACGGCTTCCAATCACACGAGGCCCAAGCTCCACCAACGTGACCCGCTCACCATAGTGAAATCGCTGGTTCCATGCAGCCAATCGTTCGGGAGGAAAACCTAAAACACTTTCAAAGATGCCGAGGTACTCAACAATCACTTCTCGCGACACAACCAACTGCAATTGTTTCTCGACCAGCCACTGATGGATGACCTGGCGATTGAAACTGTCGGGACGCGATGAGCGAAACGTTCCGACAAAGACATTCGTGTCGATCACAACCTTCCGCCGATGACGATGACTCACCATCGGAAAACCTTATTCTTGACGGTTCTTCTTGCGCCAGTTCTTGATGGCGTCGTCGGTCTTCTCGAAGTCAAAACCCGATCGCCTCGCATCTTCGGTCGATGCTTCTAAGAGTTCTTCGTCTTCCAGTTGTTGCAGATAGTTGCGCAACGCCTCATTAGCCATTGCCTGCGGCTTACGCGATTTCCGCTCGGCAGCCGAGACAAAGTTTTTCCACATTCGAGCGGAGACCTGAAGTTGAATTTCCAGCATGATGAATTAACTCCGTGACAGGCAGCTTGAAAGCGATCGCAAGGTAGTGGAAGAGGCTCGCGCCGTCATTCTGTGTTTGGTGATTCGCTCGCTCAACTCTTTGGACGATTCCGCAACTCGGCGAACCGGGCGTTGGCCGCTTGCCAATCGGAACTGTTCTGCGGCAGGTACTGCTTCATCTCGCAGGATCGGCGGACGACGTCGCGAATCTCGGCGAGCGAACCGATCTCGCCGGAGGTTCTCGCTTGAATGAGTACGTTGCCCAGCGCCGTCGCTTCGACCGGGCCGGTCATCACCGGGCGGCCGCAGGCATTCGCCGTGAATTGATTCAGCAATTCGTTCTTCGTTCCGCCGCCGACGATGTGAATGACCTCGATCGGAGTGCCCGTGAGTTCTTCCATCCAACCCATGACGACGCGGTACTTCAACGCCAGGCTTTCGAGGCAGCAGCGGATGAGTTCCCCTTCGGAGCTCGGCACCGGTTGGCTCGTGTCGCGGCAGAAGTTTTGAATGGCTGTCGGCATATCGTCCGGGCTGAGGAATCGCGCATCGTCCGGATCGATGATCGACCGAAACGGCTTCGCGGCGGAGGCCATTTGAATCAACGGGGCGTAATCGAGCGGGCGGCCTTGTCGCTCGAATGAGCGGCGGCATTCTTGGACCAGCCACAATCCCATGATGTTCTTGAGCAGCCGATACGTCCCGTCGATGCCTCCTTCGTTCGTGACGTTCAATTCGAGCGCTCGCGGAGTGAGCACCGCCTTCTGGACTTCAACTCCCATCAGCGACCAAGTTCCCGAACTGATGTAAGCCCAGTTGGCCGAGCCGGTGTTCTGCGTCGGGACTGCGGCTACCGCGCTGCCGGTGTCGTGAGTCGCCGGGGCCACAACAGGGATGCGTGCCAAATTGGTACGGCGAGCGATCTCGTCGCGCAGCACTCCCAACTTGGTGCCGGGAGGAACAACTTCCGGGAAGAAGTTGGTCGGGATCTCCAACTTCTGCAGCATGTCGAATGCCCATGTGCCGTGGGTCGCGTCGAAGCACTGCGTGGTCGTCGCGTTCGTGAATTCGACCACTCGGCTGCCGCACATGGCCCAGTGCAGGAAGTCCGGCATCATCAGGAAGACATCGGCCTGCCGCATCAATTCGGGATTCGTTTGCCGCATGGCGAGCAACTGATACAGCGTGTTGATCTCCATGAACTGCAAGCCCGTCGCGGCGAAGATCTCGCTGCGGGGCACCTTCGTGAAGGCGTGGTTGAGCATCCCTTGGCTGCGAGCGTCCCGATAATGCCACGGTGCGCCGAGCATCTCGTTGGTCTTGGTCATCAGGACGTAATCGACCCCCCACGTATCAACGCCGACGCTGGTGATCGCCGCTCCGAACTTCGCTGCCGCGTTGGTCAGTCCGTTTTGGATGTCGGACCACAGCCTCAAGACATCCCAGCGGAGCGTGCCGCCGATGTTGACCGCTCCGTTGCCAAATCGGTGCAACTCTTCGAGCCGCACTTGCTGCCCGACAAACAATCCGGCGACGACGCGGCCACTTTCGGCTCCCAAATCGACCGCCAAATAACAACGCTCTGCCATGATGCTGCCTCGGACGAAACTGGAAACAGGGCAAACAAAGAAGACCTGTCACGGGCGGGAAGAATGACGAACGTCCGAGTGCGAAGCCAGTGATCCGCAGCACTGGAGAGTTCGTTCGCAAGACGGCATCATGCGGCGGCTTTTCAGCCTATGGAAATGCCGTAGCACAGGCGGCTCGCCTGTGTCCGTCAACGGGAAATCAAAGCCAACGAGAAATTCAGAGCAGGCGAGCCGCCTGCTCTACGTGGATCAATCAGGAGCCCTCGAATGTCCGAAGCGATTACCAGCGTTCTTTTGGAGACCCGCAAGTTTCCGCCGCCGAGCGATTTCGCAGCGCAGGCCAATATCCGCACCGACGAGCAATACCAGGAAATGTGGCAGCGGGCGAAAGACGATCCCGCCGGTTTCTGGGGAGACATGGCCGCGAATCTCGACTGGTTTAAGAAGTGGGACACAGTCATCGACGGCGCGATGCCGGACACGAAATGGTTTACCGGCGGGAAGCTCAACGTCTCATACAACTGCCTCGATCGGCATCTGCTCGGCCCGAACAAGAAC
>JANNDA010000687.1:0-2028 GCA_031387195.1 Planctomyces sp.
CGGCGAATGTGCTCCGAAGAAGTACTACCAAGTTCCTTGGAACACACACGCCGCCGCCACCGAAGCGGGCGTCTTGACTGGCTTGTTCTTCCTCTTCCCGTAGGTCGGTCGCCCTTGGTCTGAATTCAAAAGCCCGGCATCTCCCAGATGCCGGGCTTTTTTCGTGCGCGGTCAAATCGCCCTCCGTTCCACAACCGGAATACTCGACCTTGTCGAATCGCCGTTTGAGCGGCAATTCGACGCCAACGCTTGCCTGCGAGCCGCCGCTCTGTTCTGTTATGTGTCGCTTACTTGTATTCGGCAGCAGTTTTTCGTGAGCCGAAATTAGCACGACGCGCAAGCGAGTGGCCTCACACCACTCGCTTGCGCGTCGTGCTTGTCGAACAGACCCCCATCGCAGGACACCATGCACGACACTCCTTCACAAACACTGGCCGATGACCTCATCCGCCGTTTGGACGATTTGATTTCCGATGCCGAACGAAAAACAAAACCGCTCGAAGTCGATCCGTATCGCGGTCAGCTCTTCGAGTTATTCGTGGTCGCGGATGCCAGCGGTTTGATGGCCGATGGATCGGCTCCGGATCTATCACCTGATGGCGTCAGCCGCGAACTGGCTCAACGGTGGGGACTGGCCGCAGCCGCGACTTCGTCACATCTCACGCAGAATAAGCTTTCACCGGAGCACCTCTCGAAGATGCGGCTGCTGTGGTCGTTCCTCCGCATGTGGATGGAGTGGCAATACGCCTGGAGTCGTTGGCCTGAGTTTCGACAAGGCTCGACAAAACAGGAACCGGCGACCTCTGACGCGGCTCATTGAGTTGGTTTGATTGATCGTGAAAACACCATCCGCAGATCTTGATGTCTTGATCGTCGCGCCGCATCCCGACGATGCAGAGATCGGCGTCGGCGGCACGATCCTCGCCTGTCGCCAGCAAGGCTTGCGAGTCGGCATAATCGACCTCACGACGGGCGAACCGACTCCGCACGGTTCGCTCGAACGCCGTGCGGCGGAAACCGACGCGGCCACAAAGATCCTCGGACTCGACTGGCGAGCGAACCTCGGTTTGCCGAATCGCAGCTTGCAAGCTGACCTCGAATCACGCCGAGCACTTGCGACTGTCTTTCGGCTGACGCGCCCGAAAATCATCATCGCGCCGTATTGGGAAGACGCGCATCCCGATCATGTCGTCGCCAGCCGATTGGCTGACGATGCTCGCTTCTGGAGCAAGCTGTCGAAGTCCGACATGCCGGGTGAGCCGTACTGGCCGCCGAAGATGCTGTACTTCTTCAGCATTCATCTGCGGATTCATCCCAAGCCGGCGTTTGTGTTCGACGTCACACCGCACATCGAGCAAAAGATGGTGGCGATTCGCAGCTATGAATCGCAGTTCCTGACAGGTCGCGAGCAAATCTTTCCGACGCCGCTCGACGACATCCGCGATCGAGCTCGCTATTGGGGTTGGACGATCGGCAAGGCGTTCGCCGAGCCGTTCGCGAGCCGAGAAGAAATCGGCCTGAGCGATTTGAAAGCACTGTTGTGATGCCGAGCGTACGTGTCGAATTCTTTGGAATGCCGCGGCATCAAGTCGGCGTCACTTCGCTCGATGTTGAGGTCCAATCGCTGACGCTCGGCGACGTACTGTTGGCGACCGCAACAGCACTCCCCGAGTTTGGCAAACACTGCCTCGAAGGCTCACGACTGAAGCCAGGACTACTCGCCAACATCAACGGGCGCTGCTTCACAACCGATCCCGCGATGCTGTTGGCGGATCAAGATTCCGTCTTGATTTTGTCATCCGATGTCGGCGGCCACTGATGTAAGTTTCTGTGCCACCACCGAGCTTGTCACAGTGGATTCGGGCTTTTGCACTACGCGAGTTTGCGAGAGGTAGTTGCCTAGGCCGTGCTGACATTCACGCGAGCAGGATCATGGTTGCGGCCAAGTGGAGGAAGGCGAGGAAGTTACGAGCGGTTTTGTCATAGCGAGTCGCGATCCGTCGGCATTGCTTGAGCCGCGCGAATAGT
>JANNDA010000707.1:0-2149 GCA_031387195.1 Planctomyces sp.
GACAAATCAGGCATTATCCCGCCAATTTTGAATTTTGCGGTGCCTGACCCTGGCTCGCGCGCAATGTGTGCCCGGGAGCCTCGCCCTCCCGAAAGTCTCTCAACACGAGTATCGTGCCCGTCCCTAAAACGAGGAGCAGTCGAGATGAGTGGTGGATTAGTCGCTTTCGGACGTGATGCCGTTGGACGTGAATTGAGTGACGCGGAATTTCTGGCTCGTGTGAGCTGGACAGCTTCGGTCAATGCAGACCTTCGGCAAGCGGCTGCGGCCGGGCGAACAGATAAGTTCTGGCGCACGTGGTCGAAGTCGGTGACGGCTCGCGTGGATCGCAAGTTGCGGCAGAAGCGAATCGCCAATGGCAGCGGATTGTGGCCGTGGGCCGACTCGCGAGAGCATCCGGCGAAATCCATTTGGACGCTCATTGAAAAAGCGGACTGGATGAAGTTAAGTCGCTGGGCTCGCCAACAACTCGCCAAGTCCGATGCGTGGAGTGACGACAACACCGCTTGGGAGTTGCTTGCTCTGGCCGACTTGCTGCTCAGTGGTGAGCTAGTCGATGCCGAGGTCGCGATGCCTGTGTGGCGTCTCGTGCTTACGTGGTCGATTGAACTGAGCCTGCATCGCGGCGAGCCGGAAGGTTGTGAGTTATCTCCCGAACGACGACTGCTTCTGTGTGGCGAGTTGCCGTGGATTTTGGGGCAACTCTTCGCGGACGTTGAGGGAGTTGCCGAGTTCAAACAGCTTGGCCAGCAATCACTGCGCAATGAATTGATCGAACTCACGGACGGCGATGGAACACCAGCGGTGAGCTTGTTGCGACACTTGCCGCAATGGCTGGCTTCGCTAACACGCTCGGCCGAAGTCGGCGTGATCTTTGGCGAGCCGCTCTTGGAAGGTGAGTCGCTGCTCCGTTTTGAAGATGTCCTGACGAAAGCGGTGATGCTGCTGGATCGTGACGGGCAAATGCTGATTTCGTCTGACGGCAGCACCGTGGCGTCAACTCGCCGAGCGAATGCCAAACAGTCTGGATCAGCGGCATCGGTTACGAGTCCCATCGTGGCAATGTTGCGGCGAGCGACGGAACTCGCAGGACTCGACGAATCGTCGCTTGCGGCCGAGTCGCTCCGCTTTCGCGAGTTCGTGGCTCGGCATGGTTCCAGCGACAAGTTCAAAAGCGAAACGTTTACAGAATCGGCTGACGAGCGACCGATCGTGACCGACAGCGACTTACCGGCCTTGCAGTCTGACTGGGCCGATTGGGCCTGCATGAGGAATTGGTGGCACGCCGACGCGAACACCGTGATCGTGGTGCATGACGGCCCGACGGTTCAGCTTCAGCTCTGCTTGTTCGGAGTTCCCATTTTTGCTGGTGAATGGGGTTTGAACGTGCGACTCGACGGCAAGCCTTTAGAAGTGAATCAAGATTGGAAGTGCATCTGTTGGACCTCGGACCCAGACATGGATTACATGGAACTGCAAATCGAATGGCCCGATGGTCCGATGCTGTGCCGCCAAGTAATGCTCTCTCGGAAGGATCATTTCCTCGTCATGGCCGACGCCGTCTCGCGAGCGGGTTCACGGCGCGTCGATGTGGAATCAATTTTTCCTCTGCATCGTGGCGTGAAAGCGAAGGCGGACGTTGCGACACGTGAATTGCGAGTGACGTCTGGGGATGTGAAAGCTCGGTGTTTTCCCGTCGCATTGCCCGACGATCGACTGCACAGCACTGTCGGTCGCTTCGAGGTGGAATCAGACGCGCTGCGATTGACCCAAGCGTCGTCCCGCGAAGGGCTGTATGCCCCGATCGTTTTCGATTGGTCGCCGAATCGCAGCTCGCGAGATGCCGAATGGCGGACGCTGACGATCACCGAAGACCGTCGCAAACTCGCCCCATGGGAAGCGGCCGGTCATCGACTGCGACTGGGTGGCCTGCATCTGGTTGTCTTTCGCAGCCTTGATGGCAGCAAGGAGTCACGCTCGGTGCTCGGCCTGCACACGGACAAGGAATCGGTCATCGCTCAGTTCAACGACAAGGGCTACGTGCTGCCGATCGTGTCGGTGGAGTGCTAGCCGGGATTATTCATGGTCCGATGCCAGCACGACGCGCAAGCGAGTGGTTTTCTCGAACAATCACTCGCTTGCGCGTCGT
>JANNDA010000771.1:0-7118 GCA_031387195.1 Planctomyces sp.
TTGAGATGCCGATCCGGTGCGAACCGAAGCTGCCATCGCTGGAGGCGAGTTAGCGTAGGCCGCTCTCGCCGAGAGCGGACGCGGCGAGCGAAGCTCGCCACACAGACGGCTCTCGGCGAGAGCCGCCTACATTTCCGCCTCACCGGACTATTTTTCGCCCGTCGGCTTCGCCTTTTCCCCGGCCTTCGGAGCTTTCTCGTCGAGATCGGGGACCAGTTCCAGCAACACCTCCGTGCCGATGGGCGGAATGCGCTCCGTCCAAGTTTCCCACATCAAGTTCGCTTCGCCTTCCGCGGAACTCTTCGCGGCCAGGTCGAGCATTGCGGTGGGAAAGTTGGCCACGCAGATCAGGTCGCCCCCTTCGGCGAGATACGACTTCTTGCCGGTCGCCTCATCGACGTAAAAGCCGCTGCCGGTGAAAACCCACGGCGAGTCCAGCGGCTTCGGTTGAGTCGTGTCATAGAACTTTTTGATCGCCTTGCGGTACTGCTCGTTCTTGGACATCGCCAGAAAAGTATCACGCTGTTTTTCGGTCATTTGACCGAACCAATACAGCTCCTTGTTCTTCTCGTCCCACTTCAAATCACCGTCTTCTTTCAGGTTGAGCCCTTCCGGCTTTTCCTCGAAAATCTCGACGAAGAACCGCCGTGACGAATTGCGGACCCACTTCTCGGCCGGCTCGCGATGCGACTTGCCGTCCTTGTCCGTCCACTGACAGAAGACGCGAATCCGAGTTCCCTTCGGCGGCGAGTATTCCGGCTGAAACTTCACCGGCGAACCGGACTTGGCTCCCAACGCCAGCAAGCCGGTGTGAATCACGTACGCCTCGGAATCGATCGACAGAACCGATTCATGCTCCTTCGTCTGCTTCAGGCAGCAGAACATCTCCAGCAGGCCTTCTCGCAAGCAGACTTTCGTTTTCAGCAGCAACCGCTTGCCAACGACGTCCAGCAAAACGGTCCCCTGCGTGTTGAGCGGGACCGGTTCTTTGGCCTTGCTCGCTTCGACGGGTTTCCCTTTTTTGTCTTCGGCCGCATTCGCGAGCCTGCTGGCCATGACTGCTGAACCGCCCGATGCGATGAACAGACTCAAGCTCAAAAAGTCTCGGCGAGCAATCGGGCTGCCGAGCGGATCGAAACTCATCGGAGCGAACGAATTCGGTGGCTGCATGATAGGGAACTCCGAAAAGTCAGCGCGTGATACGGCATTGTGCCGCATGGTCAAAACTGAAACGAACGGCGAGAGAGTGTAGCTACCGAACGGGAAACGCGCAGGAGCGAGACTTGGCGAAAGATCCAACGAGTCTGTCGGGAAACTCGCCAGAATGTGACCGAATCAGTCGCACCGAACGCCATCGAGCCACGTCGTCAGATCGCCAATGAACCGCTCCGGATTCGGCTCGAACTCCAGCGTGTGGCGTGCCTCTGGGTAATTGTGCCAAGTGACGCTATTTGAGCCGACCTGTTGCAACCATTGTTTGGTGGCGGCGTTGTCGATGATCTCGTCCTTGCCGGCCATCATCAGCAAAACAGGACACTGAATTCGAGAGGCCGATTCGATCGCTTCTCGCGTGACATCCTGATGAGCCAGCAAAAATCCGACCGACACGTCACGGAGGGCCAGCCGATCTCGGCGAATGAATTCCTGCCACTGCGGTTGTCCCGTAAAGAGCGCCGGGTCATTGAGCGGAATTTCAATGCGACGATTGCGAATGTCGAGCATTCGAGCCAGCCACAATCGTGCGTTCTGCCACCACGTCGGTCGGACGCGATAGCAAATCCCCGGATACAGCAAGGCGACCGCGTCCACCAAATCCGGACGGCGAGCCGCCGTGATCGCCGCCAACTTCGCGCCCCAACTGACGGCCAGCAACACAATCGGTGTGTCGGGAGCAATGCGGTCTCGCTGCTGACGCACATGAGTCAGGACTTGCACGACATCGTTGATCAACCGCTCGGCGTGCGGCACGTCACCGCGTCTGGAGAAGTTACGACCTGAGCCACGACGATCGACGAACAGCACGTCAAATCCCGCCTCGCACAAATGACGGCTGGAGTTTTCATACCATCCGCCATGACTTTGAATGCCATGCCACGCGACCACAAACGCGCGAGGCGGTGTGGCGGTCGGCTGCCAGTGACGACAGCTCAGCCGATATCCGTCCGAGGTGGTGATGTGAATGAAACGCGGTTCCATTTTGGTGGCACTCGCTGAGTAAGTCTCTGATGCACGCGGTGGGTTGAAAGCAGAATTTGCCCGCAGAAAACGTAGCACAGGCGGCTCGCCAGTGAGGCCCGGCAATCACCTGAGCAAGCGAGTCGCCTGCTCTACGATTTTCGACCAGCGTTCAACCTCGCAGGCAGGTCGGCTGTTTTTGGCGGTAACTCAGGTCGAGCACATCCATCGGGTGAGCGACCCAGATGTCATGGCCGTTTTGACGGAGTTGCATCTGGAGTTGCAGCGAGCAGCCCGCGTTGGCAGTGATGACCGCTTGAGCCTTCGTCTTGAGGATGTTCTCCAGCTTACGGCGACCCAGTTGAGCGGCCATCTCCGGCTGTGTCAGGTTATAGCTCCCCGCCGCTCCGCAGCAGATTTCGCTTTCGTTCAACGGGATCAATTCGAGGCCGGGGACGAGCGACAGCAGATCACGCGGTTGCTCGCGAATTTTTTGTGCGTGGCACAAGTGGCAAGCGTCGTGATAGGTCGCTCGCAGTTTGATCTCGCCGGTCGGGGCGATTGGACCGAGCGACATCAGGAACTCGGAGATGTCTTTCACTTTGCTGGCGAACTTGCTGAGCCGTTGCTGCGTGGCAGAGTCTTGTGGCGCGAGTTCCTGAGCCATGTGGCCGTAATCTTTCAGCATCGAGCCACAACCGGCAACGTTGATGATGATCGCATCGAAATCATCCGGATTGAATGCGTCGGCATTTTGCTGAGCGAGTTGCAACGCTGGTGCGCCCGCTCCGCTGTGATAGTGGATCGCTCCGCAGCAAGCTTGATTGCGCGGCACGACGACCTCGCAACCGTTGTGTTGCAAGACGCGAGCGGTCGCCCAATTCGTGTGGCCGAACATCGCGTCTGCCACGCAACCGGTGAAGAGCGCGACACGCGCTCGACGCGGGCCGATCGGAGACAGGAATTCCGGCAGCGGCGGTGTCGCGGGACCGAGCTTGGGCAACAACTCTTGCATCCGCTGAAGTTTTTTGGGCAACAGCTTCGTCAGGCCCAGCGAGTCGGCAATGCGATCCAATCCGAGCCGCTGAGCAAACCGTGCCGGAGCCAGTGCCCAGCGCAGACGATTTGCATACGGGAACAAACCGTAAAGCACGAACCGATGAAACCAGCCGTTCGCCTCGCCGCGACCTGCGGCCGCATCGCGCTGTTGCATCTCGACGCGGAACGGTTCGATCAATCGCCCATATTGCACGCCGGAGGGACAGGCTGTCTCGCACGCTCGGCAATCGAGGCACAGATCGAGGTGTGATTTCACTGTCTCGGTCAGCGGCAACTGGCCATCGACCACATTCCGCATCAAATAAATTCGTCCGCGCGGGCTGTCGTTCTCGTCGCCCGTTTCCAAATAGGTCGGACAGAACGACGTACACAAACCGCAATGCACGCAGTTCATGAAATAGCTGTAGTCGATCCCGGCCCCGACAGGTGCGTCCGAGGTCGGTGGAGATTTTGAAACGGCAAGTTCGTGCATGAGGTGAGTTATTTTCGTAGCACAGGCGGCTTGCCTGTGATTGCTCCGGGAGACATGAGCAGGCGAGCCGCCCGCTCTACGTTTTCAACGTGGCTAGATCACTCCCGCCAAAGGAATGGAAAGCCTCGGCAGCAGCGGCGACGTGTAAGCGTCTTTCGGTCCCAACCAAGATTCGGCAAAGTGGCCGTCCTTCAGCGTGAGCACCGTCAAACGATGATCGAAGCGATCGACGATGACATACTCCCGCACGCCGAGCCGTTCGTATTCCTCTCGCTTCTCTTCGTAGTCACGCTTCATGCTGGTCCAACCGGCGCTGACTACTTCAAACACCACGTCGGGAACGCGGAACGGAAACTCCGCGACCTCTTCGTTGGTCTTTAGATAGACGACAATGTCCGGGATGCGATCGGTGTCGTCGTCAACCACCGTGTGGCTCTCTTGGAACACGAACTCGACAAAATCGAGATGCGCCAGTCGATAGGCTCCCAAGTGATCCCGAAAAGTCATCGCAACAACGTGGTGTCCAAATTCTGGTGGCGGCATAACAACCAACCTCCCTTGAGTGCGTTCGTAGCGCCATTGCGGATCAAACTCCCCTTCGAGGAATTCCTCGCGAGTCAGTTCGATACCTGCGTCAGATTGAGTCAGGAGCAATTGCGTTTGGATCATGCTCCGAGCCTCCTTACGTGTGATGGACTGCGTGTTGTTGTCAGAACAAGCTATCGGTTGTGGTCAGTTGACGCCAAGTCTTTGCGAAGGAACTGGGGACAATGTTGTCATGCCAGATTTGAGATTTGAGATTTCAAATCGACGGGATCACTTCCCGCGAAGTTTCATCAACGCCTGAGCCGCATCCAGCCGCACTCGCGGCTCCGGATAACCTTTAGCAACAGTTTCCATGTCGCGACGGATCTCGGTTCGGGTCGGTTCATCCAATTGCGAGGCCAATTCGCTGAGCGCCTTCAAGGTGTTCGACGCCGCGATGACCGAGGAGTCGCCGGACGGTGCCGCCGACTTGGTTGTTGCCGCAACGGTCAACACTTCGCGCAGAACCGGCACGCCATCGAGCGATTTTTGGCGAGTCAACGCGATCGCGGCATTCACTCGCGTGTTGGAATCGCCGTCTGAAAGCAACACGGTCAACGTTTGCTTGGTCCGCTCCAATGGAAAGAGGCCGAGCGTGAATGCTGCCGATGATCTCAACAGCGGATCGCCGTCTTTGGCAACGTTCGATAACTCATCGACGATCCCTTCGCCGGATAAGCCTGCACCCCGTTCGTTGGCTCGATGTGCGATTGTCGCGACGGCGAGCACCGCGTTCTTGCGGACTTCGCGATCATGCTTCTCGTTCATCGCTTCCCGCAACACGGGCAACACGGCCTCCGGCAGGTCGAGCGTTCCCAAGGTCCGAATTAAGAATGCCTGCTGATCGACGACCGACGGTTCTGTCGAACTGCTCTTGAGCGTTTCAGCCAGGAAGACGCTCAACTCCTGCGCGATCTGAGGATTCGTCGTCAAACGCGGGCCACTGACTCCTTTGCGGTTCTGATCCGCGGCAAGTGCCTGCGCGAGGCCCATCGCACCGCGACCGCGGCGATGTTCGTTGCTGCTCTTCATGTCGGCGAGCAACGCTTGCCAGTCTTGTTCGGCAGACGCCAGTTTCCCGAACAGCAACCACGCCCCGACAATCACAGCCACGATCAAACCGGGAACGACAAACAGTTGCACGATGAACTTCGCCGACGGCGGTTCGACCGGAGGCGGCTGCGACGGGAGTTCGGCGTTGTCTTGGTTTTCGGCGAGCAAGTCAGGCATGAATCACGAGGGATCCTGTTTGAGTGTGTGCAACAGCGGATGACTTCTAACGGCGACTTCCCTCTTCATCAAATGACCAATGACCGATGATCAATAACCAACGATCAATTGCATTTGTCATTGATTATTGATCGTTGGTCATTGGCCATTTGCGGACGCGAGATCCGCTTCGACCATCATTTGAGCCAACTGTTGGAATGAGACTTTCGGCTCCCAGCCGAGCACGCGTTTCGCTTTGCTGGCGTCTCCGCGAAGCGTGTCGACTTCGGCGGGGCGCAGAAAACGCGGATCTTGTTCGACGTGCTTGTGCCAATCGAGACCAAGATGCCCGAAGGCCGCGTCTAGGAATTCGCGGATCGTGTGTGTCTCGCCTGTCGCCACGACGTAATCGTCTGGCTGAGGTTGTTGCAGCATTCGCCACATCGCATCGACATAGTCGCCGGCAAATCCCCAATCGCGCTGAGAATCGAGGTTGCCGAGCAGCAGTTTGTCTTGCAGTCCGAGCTTGATGCGAGCGGCGGCTTGCGTGATTTTGCGAGTAACAAAGCCCTCGCCGCGTCGTGGCGATTCGTGGTTAAAGAGAATTCCGTTGCAGGCAAACAGGCCGTACGCCTCGCGGTAGTTGACCGACTGCCAATAGCCGAACACTTTCGCACACGCATACGGACTACGCGGATGAAACGGCGTTTGTTCGTTTTGGATCGGCGTGCTGACCTTACCGAACATCTCGCTGGAGGAGGCTTGATAGAACCGCACTTGCCGGCTAGTTCGTTGCTGATGCAATCGGATCGCCTCCAACCATCGCAACACGCCGACCCCCGTGACGTCGGCGGTGTAAACCGGCAAATCAAATGACAGCCGCACATGGCTTTGAGCGGCGAGGTTATAGACCTCGTCCGGCTTGATCGCGTCGAGCAACGAACCAAAATTACCGCCGTCGGCGAGATCGCCGTAATGCAGATTCAAACCAGGAGGCTCGCCGATGCCGGGCGCGTTACACGGGATCAGGCCGTGGACGTCGTAACCTTTCTCCGTCAACAGCTTCGAGAGGTAATAGCCGTCTTGACCGGAGATGCCGGTGATCAGTGCAACGCGATTGGTGGTGTCAGCCATGAGGATTCTTTTGGTCGTTCGCGGTTCGTTGTCTCCCTATGTAACCCGAAGCGTTAGCGAGGGCGAACGCTTCGCAGCGTTTCGATGCCACGATGTGGCGTTCCAATTCAAAAGATTCACAGTCTCTTGGAGCGTCCGCCCTGGCTTACGCTTCGGGTTACTAGGCTGAGAGACAACATGCTTCGTTCGCCGCAAAACCGCAAGTCACGCTTGGTTCTGCGACTGATCGCTGATTACCATCGACTGCCATTGAAGCATTTTGGAGGGCCTCGAATCATGCTGACGATGCTCGGAAGTCCGCGACGGTGCTGTGACGGAATCACTCGGCGAGAAACCTTGAAGGCCGGTGTGCTTTCGGCGCTGGGTGGATTTGGCTTGCCACAGATGCTGGCGGCGGAAGAAGCCGGCCTGGTTGGTCAAGCCAAGGCAAAGAACGTCATCTTCTTGTTCTTGCTCGGCGGTGCTGCAACGCAAGACATGTATG
>JANNDA010000828.1:0-2979 GCA_031387195.1 Planctomyces sp.
GACGCGTGTTGTTCAGCCAAGACGAGGATTTGCTCGGCGAGGCTAATATCCGCCAAGCAACTGGTGAACGATTCGCGGGATTGGCTTACTCGCAACAGCGCCATTTGACGGTCGGGAAGGCAGTTCGCGACTTGGATTTACTCGCCAAGGCTCTGACTCCCGAAGAGATGGAAAATCGGATTGAATACTTGCCTTTTTGAATGACAACTTTCTTGTGGTCACGATCATGAACCTCGAGCAACAACTTCTTCGCGAAACAACTCGCCGTCACTTCTTTGCCAACAGCGGTGTGGGCCTCGGATCGCTTGGCCTCGCGTCGCTGCTGTCGGAAGGGAATCTCTTCGCGGCTCCGGAGACACCGGCGTCGCTCGCGCTGAACGATGCGGCGCGTGGGACGAATCCGATGGCTCCACGCGGGGGGCATTTTCCGGCGAAGGCCAAGCAGGTCATCTACCTCTTTATGGCCGGTGGTCCGAGTCAATTGGAACTCTTTTCTCCAAAACCAAAACTCGTCGAAATGGACGGGCAGGTCATCCCGGAATCGTTCGTCGCCGGCAAGCGATTCGCCTTCATCAAGAAGGATGCAAAGCTGCTCGGCTCGCGGCGGAAGTTTCGGCAGTGGGGCGAAAGCGGAGCGGTGATCAGCGAACTTCTGCCGCATTTGGGTTCTGTGGCGGACGACGTGTCGTTCATCAAGAGCATGAAGACGGACGTCTTCAATCACGGCCCGGCGAAGCTCTTCATGAACACCGGCTTTGAACGGTTCAGCGGTCGGCCGGCGATGGGGAGTTGGGTCACGTATGGCATCGGTAGCGAATCGGACAGTCTGCCCGGTTTCGTGGTGATGCACAGCGGACCGCGCGGACCGCGCGGTGGGACGCCGTTGTGGTCCAGCGGGTTCTTGCCGACGACCTATCAAGGAGTGCCGTTCCTCAACGGTGCCGACCCGATCTTGAATCTGTCGAATCCCAAGGACATCAACGACGAGCGGCAAGGTGATTTCGTTGCGGCGGTGAAAGACCTCAACGGTGAGCGGCTGAAGTTGGTCGGCGATCCGGAAATTGCGACACGCATCGCGGCGTATGAGATGGCTTACCGCATGCAGTCGAGTGCTCCCGAACTGATGAACCTCGCGGGCGAGTCGAAAGAGACGCTCGACAGCTACGGCATCAAGGAGGCAGGCAAACCGAGTTTTGCGAGGAACTGTTTGCTCGCGCGGCGGCTCGTCGAACGCGGCGTGCGATTCGTGCAGCTTTATCACACCGACTGGGACCATCACGGCAATCCCGGCACGGAACTTGGCAAGTCGCTCGACGAGCGTTGCCAGGAAACCGATCAACCCGCCGCCGCGCTGGTGCGGGATCTCAAGCAACGCGGTTTGCTCAACGACACTTTGGTCGTGTGGGGCGGTGAGTTCGGTCGTACGCCACAAGGCGAAGCCCGCGACTCACTCGGTCGCGACCATCATCTCGAAGCCTTCACCATGTGGCTCGCCGGCGGCGGCGTGAAACCCGGTCAATCAGTCGGTCAGACCGACGAGATCGGCTACTACGTCACCGAAGACCAAGTCCACGTCCACGACCTGCAAGCGACGATCCTGTACTTGCTCGGCCTGGACCACAAGCGGCTGACGTTCCGCTTCCAAGGTCGTGATTATCGCCTGACGGATGTGGGCGGAAATCTGGTCGAGAAGATCATTGGCTAGGTCTGTGAGATACAAGCCCGACGCGCCAGCGAGGAAATGGGTCGATCGTCGTCGGAGAATCGGTTGACGTAATCCCTCGCTGGCGCGTCGGGCTTGTATTTTCCGCGCCTGCGTGACGTTCTCTGCGGGTCTACTTTAATTGACGTGGAGTTACGGCTCCAACAACGCGCAGGAGTGTGGAGTACGATCAACTTTGGGAAGCACCTTCGGCTTGTAGATTTCCACATAAGCCTTCGCCAGCCGGTGTTGGTCGAGAGCTTCGGCTGAACTCCAGCGTTCTACGAGGATGAAAACCTTCGCGTCGCTCTGTGAATGATAGAGTTCAAACCGATCACAGCCGGGCTCCAGCCGAGACAGCCGCGTTTGTTCCAGTAACAGCGATTTGACTTCGTCGATGTCTCGTTCGTCTTTGACGGTGACAACCACATTGTTGTAAACCATAGCGCACCTCAGCGTTTGAGTTCGTGACCAGTTGAGCGGACAGAGTAGTTCTCGGAACGAAGCTGTGCCACACTCCTCGAACTGTGATCAGACAGACTCAACCCCCTTTTTCTCACCGAACGGCCCACCGCTTGGAGTTCCTTCCATGTCCACCGCACGACAGCAAGATTCCTGCGGATGTCCCGGTCGCCGATCCACGCCGTTGACGCGCCGGGAGATGCTGGCTTCGACAGCGAATGGATTTGGTCTGCTCGCGCTGTCCGGCATGATGACGGACTCCGTTGCAAGGTCCGCTGATTCGGTGACATCGAGCCTGCAACTCCCTTCACCGCATCTTCGGCCGAAGGTGAAGAACGTCATCTTCTGTTTTATGGACGGGGGAGTGTCACACGTCGATTCGTTCGATCCGAAACCGAAGCTCACGGAACTGGACGGCAAGTCGTTCACGGAATCGAAGAACCCGACCGCGAATGGAAACCGTCAGTGGTTGAAGAGTCCCTGGGCCTTTCATCCGCGTGGTGATTGCGGGATGCCGGTGAGCGATTTGTTTCCACACATTGCAGCCTGCGTCGATGACATTGCCGTCGTCCGTTCGATGAAGGCCGATTTGCCCATTCATTCGACCGGCGTCTTGTTTCTGCACACCGGCTCGAACAACGCGGGACGACGCCAAAACTGAGCACGACGAAGCCCGGTAAGTTGTGGCTTTCGCTGCCCAAACCATACGTGACCCACGATCCCAGACTCGGGCGTCCCGCGTTGTTCGAGCCGGTATGCAGAAACAACACGCCGGTCGAATGAATGGGCAAATCGGCCTTCATCGAGCGGACAAC
>JANNDA010000835.1:0-2794 GCA_031387195.1 Planctomyces sp.
GTTGCGGGAATTATTCATGGAATACACATTGGGGAAGCGGCCTGCCGCATGTACCCCTAAGCGTCCGCGTGGGCGAACCGTGACGACGCCCTCGCTGACGCTTCGGGTTATTGGTGCCGTCGGCCTTCCAGAACCATGCGGACCAAATCCGCCATCGACAAGGCTTCCATCTTTTCCAGAATGCTGGCGCGTTGGTTGCGAAGCGTGTTGGGACTTGTGCCACACGAGAGGCCAATCTCCTTGAGGTTCTTGCCGGTGATCAGTTCCTCAAGAATCTCCCGTTCGCGAGTCGTCAGCCGTTTAATTTTTGTTTGGAGTTCATTGCCCTCTGTGGCTTGCACTCGCTGTCGATCCGCCAGAGCCAGTGCTTCCCGCACGGCATTCAAAAGTTGCACATGACTGCAAGGCTTCTCCAGTAAGTTGACCGCACCGGAACGCATTGCGGTCACGATGGTCGGTGTGTCGGCAAATGCGGTCAGCACGATCGTGGGCAGTTGAGGCTGTTGCTGCATGACCGCTCGCAAGACGTCCAAGCCGTGCATTTGCGGCATCTTCAGATCGAGGATCAGACAGGCTGACTGCTTTGATTTGCCTGACTTCAAAAACTGTTTGGGCGAATCAAACGTCTCGACCTGATAACTCTCGGATTCCAAGAGGCACCGCAGCGAATCGCAAATCGCGGGCTCATCATCGAGCACAAAGACGGTTTGATCTGCTGGATTTGGCATTGTCGAAATCATCCTGCAACTCCCGGATGGATGGGCAGTGTGAAACGAAAGGTGAGACCGCGCATCAGATTCGACTGAGCGAACAAACGACCGCCGTGGGCCTCGATGATCGAGCGACTGATCGACAGTCCCATGCCCAAGCCCTGTTCCTTGGTGGTGAAGAACGGCTCGAACAATCGTCCCAGATCCTGAGCGTCGCAGCCTGCACCCTGATCAATGACGCTCACGGCCACCGAGTTGTTGTCGATGATCGCCGATTCGACGGTGAGGCAACGATCGGCGGACGGAATCTGTTGCATCGCATCGAGGCCGTTGCGAAGTAGATTGAGCAGGACTTGCTGCAACTGCACCCGATCGGCTGGCACCAGAGGCAACACCTCGACCAGGTCGAGATTCACGCGAACCTCGCGACTTGCCGCTTCGGGACGAATCATTTCGAGTACTTCGCGGATCGTATCGTTGATGTCGGTCGCGGTCTGATCGGGAGGTCGTTTGCTGACCAGTCGTCGCAATCGCTTAATGATCTCACCCGCCAACAACGCTTGTTGCGACGTCTTCTCGAGACACGACATCAACGTATCGTGAGAAAACTTTCCCGATCGAACTCGATGGACCGCAGCTTGTGAATAAGTCGCGACAGCCATCAACGGCTGATTCAATTCGTGAGCCAAACCGGAGGCCAATTCCCCCAACATCGACAAACGAGACACATACACGAGCTGAGCTTGTTGCTGTCGAGCTTGTTCTTCGGCCAGCTTGTGATCAGTGACATCGAAAGCAGATCCCAGCGCGAGCCGCACCGCTCCGTCGGGAGTCCGTCGAAAGACGACATAGCGCATCTGAAGCCAGCGCCAACTTCCGTTGGCATGTCGTATCCGCGCCTCGATCTCAAGCACCTCATCGTCAGATAAAGAAAGTGTCTTACTAAAACTGTCTCTACAACGTGGCAAATCATCAGGATGCACCATCTGCCTCAGATCGTCGTTATCGATCGCGGAAAGATCCGCGAGCGAATATCCCAAGACCGATTGCAGCCGCTCATTGGCGTAGAGAGTTTTGCGGCTGATCACATCTAAGATATAGACGATGCTCGGCGTAGCATTCGTGATCCGTTCGACAAAGCGCTGGCTATCTTGCAGCGACTCTTCGGCCCGGCGGCGCTCGGCAATCTCACGCTGCAAGACTTCGTTTGCCGTCGATAATTCGGCAGTTCGTTCGCTCACGCGTTGTTCAAGTTCCTCACGCCATTGGCGTTCGAGCTGCTTTCGCTCGACGGCGTAACGCAGTGACTTCTGCAACAGTTCGCTGGTCAGTGTGTTCTTGAAGAGATAGTCCTGCGCGCCAGAATGTACCGCTTCCAGGGCCACTTCTTCATCGGCGTTGCCCGTGAGCACCAAGATTGGCAACCACTTGGCCGCGTGACGCACGGCATTGAAGGTGTCGATCCCCTGGCTGTCCGGAAGGCTCAGGTCCACCAACACAGCGGCGAATCGAGGCACTGACTGCGGCGAAAGTAATTCGAGCCCCTCGGCCAACGTAGATCGGGCTTCCACCTGCCAGAGTCCGCCAGATCGTTCCGACAATAACGCGCTAATCAAAACGCGATCCGCTTCGTTGTCTTCGATCAGAAGAATATTGCGTGAAGTAGTCATCATGACC
The DNA here is from genome assembly GCA_031387195.1 of Planctomyces sp. GTDB lineage: Bacteria > Planctomycetota > Planctomycetia > Planctomycetales > Planctomycetaceae > SXKJ01. Next base: position 2,388 of record JANNDA010000835.1, read on the forward strand.
ATGTTGCAGTTGCTGGAAATGGCCTCGCGTGTTGCTTCCATTCAAATCGCTTAACGGAGAATGACCGCACATGGGGACGTGCGATGGAACAGACTCGCGTCACCGATTTCAGTGACCCGAAGCGGCCATCATGTTCCGGGTTTCTGGCAAACGTAAGCGGCTGCATTCTGTTTATATTTTTTCCGCAGCTTTCCTTAGGGCCACGACTGGTGCGATCGGAAAGTTCGGTACAACCCGCAGTGTTTTTGAGCGCGCTGGTTGATTTGACTACGTAGCCGTCATCGCTCCGTGCGCCGTGAAAGGTGTTGATCTTGAGCGGGGGATAATCCCGCCCGGCAACTTGTTGTTCCAGCCGGTAGCAATTGGAGCAACGGTGGAGGCAACGAAACCGTTGAAGCCTTCGATGG
>JANNDA010000878.1:0-2015 GCA_031387195.1 Planctomyces sp.
CGCCACTTCGCCCACCGGTAAGATCGTCCTGGCAAGCAACTGAAGAGATTCCTCTCGTCGACTGGAATCCATCACGCTTTCATCCGTTTTTGGCCCACACCCTTGGCGCGTCTGGAAGAGTTCGGCGCATGTCGCTCTTCAGTTCGATTCCACTGAGCCTTCGCCTCCCCCTTGGCATGAACCATCGCAAAAGTTACCGGTCGAATCCTTCCTTCTCATTTTGCTACCCTCGCTGATCGCGCCTCCACGCAGGCCTGATTCCCTCGTGCCCTGCGAGGAAGTGGCCCAACTCAGCACGGACCCAGAGAAATTCCACAACTGTTAAACACCCTAGCCAACGCTCATGTGAGTGAGCTCATAGCGTGGCAGTTACGAGCAGAAATGAGAGTTCCACGAGCTTTCATGCGAAGGAAATAAAAATGAGACAAACAATTGACAAATCTTATTAAAGTAGACAATATCTAGTCACTGAACTGTGCAACTCAACTTCAACAGCACCATGAGAACGACAAAGTCGAACAAAGCCAAACTGGTGACCAAGAAACTTCCAGCATTAAAGGCGACCGGTTTCGGCCCTCTCGAAAGCAACCCGGTTGCAACAGAAAACTCGAGGAACCCCTCAGCCACCGAACCTGATCGTGCTCGTAGTGAACCAAGCACACCCTTGAGTCTCTACATGCGGGAGGTAGGCGAGGTTCCTCTGCTCACTCCCGATCAGGAAATTCAACTCGCAGCCCGCATCAAGAAAGGCGACGAACAGGCTAGAGAACACATGATCCGAGCCAACCTCCGGCTCGTCGTTAAGATCGCCCGACAGTATGAGGGTCTTGGACTTCCTCTGCTGGACCTCATCAACGAAGGCAATCTGGGTTTGATGAAAGCCGTCGAACGATTTGATCCAAACAAAGGCGGCAAGCTGTCCACTTACGGCTCCTGGTGGATCAAGCAGAACATGCGGCGGGCTTTGGCCAATCAGGCCAAAACCATCCGGCTTCCCATCTACGTCGTGGACCAAATCTATCATTTGAGCCGCGTCTCGATGAAACTGGCTGAATTGTTTGGCCGGGAGCCGAGTGACGAAGAACTCGCCGCTGAAATGGATCTGTCCATCGCTCGGATCGCCGAGCTTCGCAACGCCGCCATGCGCCCTGTCTCGCTCGACGCCCCGATGGGTGACGACGACACCAGCCGGCTCAGCGACGTGGTGCCCGATGACAACATCGTCATGCCCGACGAGCAACTCGACGGACGGAGCCTCACCGGCATCATTCGTGAGCTCATCAAGAAATTGCACCCCCGCGAAGCCACCATCCTCAGCTATCGATTCGGACTTGATGGGGGAAACGAGAAGACCCTGGAAGAAGTTGGAGCGAAATTCGGCGTAACCCGTGAACGCATCCGCCAGCTCCAAAACAGCTCGCTGCTGAAGCTGCGCAAGATGCTTAAGCAGATGGATTCAATCGCCCTGCCCGCCTGATTATGACGCCGGAACGAACATCACCCGTACATGTCATCTTCGGCGCTGGAGGAGGCATCGGCAGCGCTCTCGCCTCGAGATTGTCGGCGTCCGGAGCGCGCATCATCCTTGCCGGGCGTTCTCAACCTTCCCTTGATCGCCTCGCGGCATCGCTCCACGCCGAGACGAAGCTCATCGATGTCACTCACCCCGATCAGGTCGAGCAATGTCTGGTCGAAACTATGGAGAGTCATGGTCGAATCGACGGCGTGGCTAACTGCGTCGGCTCGCTGCTGCTAAAACCGGCGCACCTGACGACTGACGCGGAGTGGTCCGCGACTCTTGCGGCCAACCTCACTTCAGCCTTCAACGTCCTCCGCGCTGCCACCGCTCGCATGATGCGCTCGGGCGGTGGCAGTATTGTGTTGATGTCATCCGCCGTCGCACAGCGCGGGATGATCAACCACGAGGCCATTGCGGCGGCGAAAGCTGGCGTGGTCGGACTCGCCCAATCCGCTGCTGCGACTTACGCCCGCTACAACATCCGCGTGAACTGCGT
>JANNDA010000547.1:0-3353 GCA_031387195.1 Planctomyces sp.
GCATTTCGCTCGGTCGAGATCAGCGGCAATCTGATCGGCGTCGGTGCCGATGGTGCGACAGACATCGGCAATCATCTCTTCGGAATGGAAATCGTCACCAGCAGCCACGTCATTGTGAATGACAACGTGATATCGGGCAACGACAACGAAGGCGTTGTTCTCAGATCACTGCGCGATGTGGTGATCACAGGAAATCGGGTTGGGACCGACAGTACCGGCACCGTCGCCGTCCCCAACATTCGCGGGATCTGGATGTCGGACCCGGCGAACGTGGTCATCGGCGGCGTCGGGGCCGACGAGGGGAATCTCATCTCCGGCAACATCTACGAAGGGATTCTCAGCTACGGCGGGAGAAACATCGACATCCAAGGCAACCTCATCGGTACGGACATCACCGGAACGCTGGCACTCGGCAATGCCGTGGGAGGTGCTTCAGCCGTGTACTTGGAAAATGTGACCGATCTGCAATTCGGCGGAACTGCGAGTGGCGCGGGGAATGTTTTGTCCGGAAACAAGTACTACGGTCTCCAAATCAGCGGCGGAACGAACTTTGTCATCGAAGGCAACTACGTTGGGACGGATATCACCGGCACGCAGCCGATCGGAAATGGGCAAATGGGACTCGCCTTCGGCGTCGTCACGAACTTGCGGATCGGTGGTTCGGCGGTCGGTGCCGGAAATGTCATCTCTGACAATGGTGAAAACGGCATTTTTGTGGACTTCAGCCGAGAGGTCGAGATCACCGGAAACAAGATTGGGACTGATATCACCGGTTTGCTTCCGTTGGGAAATGCGGGATATGGGATTGGGATCGACCGCAGCGTCAATGTGACGGTCCAGAACAATGTGGTTGGCGACAACAGAAATGGAATTGGTGTCGGGAACTCAGGTGGTGACACAACTCCACATGAATGGTCGGTCGCTGACGGCGGGAACGGCCACATTTATTTGATCGCTCCGATGATGACTTGGGCGGAAGCGGAAGCCGCTGCTGTGGCGTTGGGCGGGCACTTGGCCAGCATTACTTCAGCCGAGGAAGCGCAATTCATTCAGGAAACATTCCGAACGGACTCGCAAGCCAACCCGGGTTGGTATTGGATCGGACTGAACGATCGAACGACCGAAGGAACGTTTGTCTGGACGACGGGCGAGGCATTCTCTGATCCCGCTGACTACGCCCAGTTTGGAACCGGCTACGGAGAACCCGCTGGCGGTGGGGGCGAAAATGTTGCCATCTTGACGGAAGGGGGGCAGTGGCTCGACATCGGCGAAGGCGGGCTGGCTTACTCGATCTTTGAATTCAACTCCGTCCCGAATCAGGCGGCGGTCGAAGCCGCCCTTGGTCGCACGGTCGAGATTCGCGGCAACTTGATCGGCATCGGGACGGACGGTGAGACGGACCTCGGAAATGGAGGCGTCGGTGTAGAGCTTGTCCGAAGTGACAACGTCATCATCGACGACAACGTGATCTCAGGAAATGACGAGTACGGCGTCTTGTTGCACTACGCGCCGCGTGACATCGTGATGACGTCGAATCGGATCGGCACCAACGCCAGTGGAACGACCGCGCTTCCCAATCAGGGTGGCATCTTGATCGCTCCTGGTACGTCGGAAGTGATGATCGGCGGCTTGCAGCCCGGTGACGGAAACATCATTTCGGGAAATGAAAATAATTGGGGACTCCACATTTGGGGTTCGCTCGACATCCACGTCATCGGCAATGAGATCGGGACGGACATTTCGGGAACCGTGGCCATCCCCAATGAATTGCGAGGAGTGTATGTGGAAGGTTCTCAGGACGTGGAAATCCGCCAGAACCACATCGCATACAACGGCACCGAGGGCGTAGTCGTGTCGGCCGCTCAGGGAACGACGAACCACTCGCTCCGTGTGCAAATTCTTCAGAACTCGATTCACTCGAACGGCGGTCTCGGTATCGACCTCGCTGGTACTACCGAAGTCGGTTTGGGTGTCACTCCGAATGACGTCGGCGACGCGGACGGAGGGTCGAATTTCGGGCAGAATTTCCCGGTGCTCGCCAGTACGACTTTTACCGGTTCTGTGCTCACGATCAGCTACAGCGTGCCGTCGGCTCCGGCGAATTCGGCTTACCCGCTGCATGTGGAGTTCTTTGCGGCGGATACTGATCCCAATGCTCCGGAAGGTCAAAGATTTTTGGGAGCGGACACATTCACTGCTGCAGACTTCGCCAACGGCGGCAAGACGATCAGCATTGCCACTTTTGGAAGCGTTGGTTCGAGAGTCGTCGCGACCGCCACCGATGCGGACGGGAACACTTCGGAGTTTTCAGCCGCAACCGGCATCGACCTTGTGGTGACGCTGCCGAACTCTGGCGGTCCTTTCACGTTTCTCCGCATTGCCGGTGAACTACACGTGCGCCGCGCGAACAACACGGAAGTGATCACGCCACTGCCGCTGGGAATCTTGCCGGCGTTGCTGATCAACGGCACTAATTTCAGTGATCACGTCACGCTCGACGCGTCGCTCGAAGGGGTCTTTCGCAGCATTCGGTTCGATGCCAAGAACGGTGTCGATAAGTTGGACGCTCGGCTGCTGAGCACGGGCGTGATCATGAATGGCGGCGCGGGCAACGATACTCTGCTCGGCGGTAGCGGCGATGATCAGTTCTTCGGAGGCAGCGAACACGACCTCGCTGAAGGCAATGGGGGACGGGATTGGCTTGTTGGCGATGCCGGTAACGATCGGCTCGATGGTGGAACTGGAGATGGCGACACCGTAACAGGCGGAACCGGTAACGACGTGCTCGCTGGAGGTGGCGGGGCAAACGACCTGTTGATTGAAACGCTGGATGGCATCGAGACCATCACCAACGTTTCTTTGAACGGGGTGTTGGGAGCGGATCGTCATTCTGGTTTTGAACGATTCTTGTTCCAGGGCGGTTATGGCGACGATTCGATTAACGCCTCTGCGGCCACTTTCGACGTCACGCTCGCGGGTGGTGGTGGAAATGATATTCTGAAGGGCGGGTTCGGTAACGATCTGCTGCTCGGCGGCAACAACGACGATTTCCTGACCGGTGGGGCCGGCAATGACGAACTCGTAGGTGGCGCTGGAAACGATCGGCTTGTCGAGACGGCGAATGCCAACCTCACACTCACGAACTCAGCGCTCCAAGGAATCGGCTCAGACACACTGACCGAAATCGAAGCGGCTCAACTCAACGGCGGCAGCGGCGCGAATACTTTTAATGCCTCGCTCTATACCTCGTCGGTCACTCTGAATGGTTTAGGAGGAAACGACATCCTCATCGGTGGTTCGGCTGCGGACTTGCTCGATGGTGGCGACGGCAACGACCAGCTCACCGGGAACGC
>JANNDA010000910.1:0-5106 GCA_031387195.1 Planctomyces sp.
CCCAAATGACGGCAATGCCAACGCGGTTTCGGTTGTCGTTGTCGGCGGCACCGTGCAGGTGATCTCCGATGGCGTCGTGATCGACTCCTATCCGCTCGCTGGCATCACCAACTTGACCGTCACCGGCGTGACCGGGCAGAACGACACACTCACGGTCGATCTCACCGCGAATCCCAATCTGGCCAACTTGGGGACGATCTTCTTCAACGCTGGTGGTGATGCGGCGGACAAAGTCTCTGCGACCGGCGTGGTGGGGGGCAGTGCCTTCGTGCTGACCTTCGACGACGCGGATGCCGATTCGGGAACTCTCGCCATCGACGGCGTACTGACCATCGACTTCGATGGCGTCGGCAACAACACGATCACCATCGGCGGTACGGTGAGTAACCTGACGATCGACTTCGGCGATGGCGCGGCGAACATCGTGTTTGCCGATGTCGGCGGCAACGACGGCATCTCGCAGGTCAGCGGGACCGGTTTCGTCACGACGACGTTCAGCAATCCCGTGACCAGCCTCACGGTCACTCTGGGGTCGAACGGCGACAGCGTCACCTTCACGGATCTCGACGCGGCGTTCAGCCCGTCGAGCGGCGTCACGGTCACTGGCGGAGCGGGTGCGGACACGATCGCGATCACCGACTTGGGTGACACGTTCGGCAACAGCACCACCGGCGCTCTAACAATTTCCGGAGCCGGTGCGGCCGACTCGGTGGCCTTCGGCGGAGCCCAAAGCCTCGCCAGCCTCAGCGTCACCGCCGAGACCATCACTCAAACCGCCGCTCTGACCGTCAGTGGCACGGCGACCGTCGATGTCGGAGCGACTGGCTCGGCCACGCTGACTCAAGCCAACAACTTCGCCACCTTCGCCGCGACCGGCGGTGACGTGGACGTGACGGACTCCGGCGCGATCATCCTGGGTGCGATCAGCGTTTCGACGTTGGACGTCATCGCCAGCGGCGCGGTGACTCAAACGGCAGCGGGGATCACCGTGACAGGCGCGACGAGCGTCGACGCAGGAGCGAACGCGGTCACGCTGACTCAGGCCAACGACTTCCAAGCCAACGTCACCGCGATCGGCAGCGGTGTGCAGATCACAGACGCCAACAGCTTGGCGATTGCCTTGATCACCGCGACGGGCGGAGCGGTCACTCTGACAGCGACGGCAGGCTCGATCACCGACGGCAACGCGGGCAGCAGCAACGTGTCGGCCAGCGGTCTCACGGCAACTGCGGCCACGGGCATCGATCTCGATACGACGATCACGACGCTGACCAGTGCCAACGTGACCGGCACAGGAGCGATCGACATCAGCGACTCGGCGGGTGGCTTGTCGGTGACATCAGCCACGACGACCGTCGGCAACATCACGCTCAATGCAACTGGTGGCGACTTGACATTGACCCTCGTGACGGCGGGAACCAATGGAGACGTCCAGGCGACCACAACTACCAGCGGCAATATTCTGGTGGGCGATGTCCAGGCAATTGGAGACCTTGTCACACTGAACTCCGCAGGAGCAATCGAAGAGTCTGGCAGCGATGGCACCGTGGACATCGACGGTGAAGACCTCAATCTCACGGCGGCCACCGGAATTGGAACCCTTGCAACAATCGAAATCGACGCCTTCGCGACCTCGTCGCACGGACTGACCGCCAGCGTTACGGGAACAGGGGCGATTGATCTCGCTGATGATGGAGCGATTCGGATCCTGTCGGCGACAACGAACGACGGAGCCATCTCGATATCAGCGGCCGGCAGCCTAACGGTGCAAACCAGCGTTTCCGCCGTCGGTACGGGTCGGAATGTGACTCTCACCACGACTGGAGGGGGTAACAATGTCACGCTCACCGGCACGACGTCAGCAGCACTGGATCAGGTGACGATCACCACCGTCGGCAGCATCAACGGTGCGGGGTTGGTGACGGCGACGACCATCGACTTAAACGCGGCCAGCGGCATTGGCAATACGACTCAGTTGGAGTTGGCGGCCACGTCGATCAGTGCGGACACGACGACCGGTGCGATCAACATCGATAACGCGAATGCGGCAACGGCGACCTTCACAAGCCTGACCACGGCGACGGGGACGATCACGGTTGATAACAGCGGTGGCGGCGCGGCGAGCTTCACGACGGTCACGACCTCGACGAGCGGTGTGATCGACCTGGAAAACATCGGTGGCGACCTGACGGTCGGGACGGCAGTCACAGCGAATGGTTCGGCCAACGTGACACTGACCACGACGACCAGCGGCAACGTGATTCTGACGGGGACGACAACGGCAACCGGCGACACGGTGACGGTCAACAGCGTCGGCTCGATCAACGGAGCGGGTCTGGTGTCGGCCACGATCATCGACTTGAACGCGGCCAGCGGCATCGGCAACACAACTCAGTTGGAATTGGCGGCCACGTCGATCAGTGCGGACACGACGACCGGTGCGATCGACATCGACAACGCGAACGCAGCGACGGCGACGTTCACAAGCCTGACCACGGCGACGGGGACGATCACGGTCGATAACAGCGGCGGCGGCGCGGCGAGTTTCACCACGGTCACGACTTCGACCAGCGGTGCGATCGACTTGGAGAACATCGGCGGCGACTTGACGGTCGGGACAGCGGTGACTGCGGGTGGTTCGGCGAACGTCACGTTGAATACCACGACCAGCGGCAACGTGATTCTGACCGGCACAACAACGGCCAGCGGCGACATGGTGACGGTCAACAGCGTCGGTGCGATCAACGGAACCGGCTTGGCGACAGGCATGACGATCGACTTGAACGCGGCAAGCGGCATCGGCAACATGACCCCGTTGGAGTTGTCCGCGGCAACGATCACTGCCGACACGACCAGCGGCAACATCGACATCGACAACGCCATTTCGGCGACGTTCACGAGCATCACGACGGGCAGCGGTTCGATCGTGGTCGATAACACGGCCGGCAACTTGTCGGTGGGGACGGTCACGGCCACGACCACCGTCGCGCTGACCGCCACGACGGGCAATATCGTGAGCAGCACCTCGTCCGTGAGCGGCACGGGAGTCAGTCTCACTGCGACCGCAGGAACCATTGGCACGCTGGCGAATCCGATCGCGATGTCGGCGAGCAGCTTGACCACCAACACCAGCGGCAACGGCAATCAATTCTTCAGCGAGGCCGATTCGCTGACGTGGAACACGTCCACGGCGGGAACGGGCACGATCACGTTGACCGCCGGGACATTCCTCACCGGCGGAAGCCAGACGATCACCGCCGGGAACGTCACTGTCGCCAGCGGCGTCACGCTGGGCGGAACGGGGACGATCACGGGAAGTGTCACCACGCAGAGCGGCGGCGACGTCGCTCCGGGAACCAGTCCGGGAATTCTCAACACGGGCAGCTTGAATCTGGTGGTGGGGTCGGATCTCAATATCGAACTCAATGGGACAACCGTCGGCACGCAGTACGATCAGGTCAATGTGGCCAACAGCGTCAGCCTGGGAAATGCGAACTTGAACGTGACGTTGGGTTACGTTCCGGCGATCAGCGATGCCTTCACGATTATCAACAACAACGGAGGCAGCGCAGTCAGCGGAGTGCTGAACGTGGCTGGCAATCCTGTGGTTCAGGGCGGGTCGTTCATCATTTCCGATCAGCGGCTGACGGTGGACTACGCCGGCGGAACCGGCAGCAATGACGTGGTGCTGACGGTACAACGGTTGCGAGTCGAGCTGTCGGTAACCGCCAATGCAGGGACCGAAGTGGGGACAACGGCCATCACGGTCACGGCCACAGCGGAAGCCAACATGACCGGCAATCAAACGATTGACGTGGTCGTGACGGGAACCGGCATCACGATCGGCGACTACACTTGGTCGAACACAGCGGGAGCTGATGCAACGATTACGATCCTCAATGGGACGAGCACCTCCAGCATCACCTTCACGATCGACAACGATCAATTGCTCGAAGGAACGCAGACCGCGATCCTCACGCTGGCCAATCCGTCGTCACGCATCATGCTCGGAACCACGACGACGCAGAACATCGTCATCACCGACAACGAGACGGGCGTCGTGAACTTCCAAGCGGATCAAGCGAATGCCGAAACCGTCGATCCGACCGTTAAGGCAATCCTGACGATCACTCCGAACGGCACGGGACCGGTTGGTTTGGAAACGACGTTCAACGTCACGGCCACCAATGCCGGAACCGGCACAGCCACCAGCGGCAGCGACTTCGCGGTGTTCGGCTCGCAAGTGCTGACCTTCGCGGTGGCATCCGGATCGGCGACGATTGATTCCAGCACCGGCACGATCGACGTCACCAGCGATCGTCGCTTGGAAGGGGATCAGACGGTGAACCTGACGATCGCCGGTACGCTCTCTTCGACCTTGAATACCCTCGTGACGATTAGCGATGCCACGCACACGGACACGATCACCGACGACGAAATCGGCGTCATCAACTTCCAGGCAGATCAGAACAACAACGAGAATATCGACCCAACGATCCGAGCCATCTTGACGATCACTCCGATCGGTTCTGGCACTGTCGCGTTGGAGCCATCGCTGACCGTAGTGGCGACCGATTTGTTGACCGGAACGGCAATGAGCGGGACGGACTACACCGCATTCTCACCGGCAACATTGACGTTCGCAGCGAACGCGATTGCGAATGGCAGCAATCAGATCAACTCTTCCACCGCGACGTTGGATGTCATCAACGATCGGCGAACGAAGGAAGGGAACGAGACCGTCAACTTCGGCCTTGGCACATTGTCGAGCACGCTGGATGGCCAGACCTCGCTGGGGGATATCACTCACACAGATACGATCGTGGAGAATGACTTCATCACCGTCGCTGGACTGGCCAACGCGAATGAAGGCGATGAGTATTGCTTGGATGTCACGCTGAATCTCGACCCGGCTCCGGACGCCTCCGTGAGCTACACGATTCACTGGGGTGACGGACTCAGTGACACGTTCGGTCCTGGCGGACTCACGAACGGGACTATCGAGCGAGAACACATCTATGACGACGACATTGGGCCGGGGCTGATGACGACCTACAACGTGACGGTCGATACCGTCGAGACGCTGGGCAGCTACACCGATCAGGC
>JANNDA010000923.1:0-1870 GCA_031387195.1 Planctomyces sp.
CCGCAGTGCTTCAATCGTCTTGAGCGTGATCCGTTTCCGGTCACTGCTTTCTCCGTCGATAAATACGACAACATCGACACGCCTTGGCTGGCTCTGCGTAACTTTCAAATCGCCGGTCTGTTTCACGGCGTCGAAATTGAAGCCCGCCGGATCGATGCGGACTTTGTCTCGTCGAGTGCTCCAACACGGTTTGGCATCGCACTCTTCGTCAATTTGGCATTCCTCTTGCCGGCACTCATGATTCGCATGCTTGGCGGAGCTTCGACCGAAGCCATGTGGTTGTTTGTGCTCGGGATAATGGCGACGGCCCTCGTATGGGTTCTCGATCGTCGCCGTCCCCATTGCCCCATCGACACTGCATGGAACGTAGTCGTCCCTGATTTGCTTGATCGCCTTCCAAACGAAGACTCACACAAATTCATTGTAGGACTTGCCCAAAACAGTTGCGGTCGCGGCGATGCTAAAGAGCGTGCTCCAATCCTCGAACAAGCTATCGGAGCTTTCGAGAAGATACCTCGTTTTCAATCGGACCTCCTCACCTTGAAACGAAACGATTCGATTCGATTACTCTGGCCTTTGGCGATTCCACCCCAACCGTATTTGAGTGTTTGCATGACGCCTATTGCTCTCATTGCCAAACCCCACTGCATTTTCGCGTAGGCGAGTTGGCCGACTGAGTCAATTGGTGCTCTGGCTTTCTTCTGATGATTCAGCCTCGAATACACCGACAAGCTCGCCCATGACAACCGTGTAGGCCAGCGTCCCGTGCTCCAAATCAACGTCGGGCAAGAAGTCTTCGTCAAGCGATTTCAAAAGTTTCGGGATCTCTTCCTCCGACCATCCGGCTGATTTCAGCAAGATCACGGTTCCCGATACCGTGCCGCTATCGAGGTAATGCAAATCTACGGCCGCGGCTTCTTTTCCATCGCGCAGCAAAAGGAATCGCTCGGACGACGCGGTTCTCAACGTCCTTTTCCACTGCATCATTTCGTCGCCCTCGTAATCAAGGTTCCTGCCAGTAGCATCACCGGCACGAGAATCAGCAGCAAGAAACCACACCCCTTCGCCCCCGACCCACGGTAGCTGACGCCAGTTCCGGGAATGGAAAATGAATGGTACTTTCGGCCTCTGGCATCCTTGCCCACTCGAAAACCATGTCCGCCGACGGAATACCCGATCCCAGACCGACTCGCACTTACTCGGAACGGCCCAAGGTTGACAGATTTTCGGAAGATGAAGCCCATGACTCGACTGTATTTCTCCCGATGTAGAACATCAACAAGCGGCACGTTCTTCAGGGGCAGGCAAAAGGACCGGTCGATTTTCTCGAAGCGACCGATCTATCGCTCTGTTTTCGCGGTCGTCCACGCAAACGCCGAATGGATTCCAGTCCCAGGTTCATTGCGGTTCGCGGGGTCCGAGTGGACGAACTGCGTGGCAGTCCGCGCTGGAGACAGCGACGAATGGCGGCGCTCTCGGCCTCCGGCGGCGCGCGGGCTGACCGATTGGCTAAGCAAACTCAGTCGTGCGATCCTCAAGACAGTCGTGAAACATGGCTCGTAACCATTCGCAATCACTGGCAAATTCTCTGAAAGCCACCTCCCTCACACCAACAATGTGACACCTGCCCGGCCGTGTGATACGGAATCCACTCAACGTCGTGTCGCTCCTTTGACATTTTCATCCGGGTAATCAGACAACCGCCACTCGTTTGACGTGGTGCCGTGAAGTCGGTTCGTCAACCGAGAGGGCGGTGTATCGGCAACGCAGAACGGATGATCGACGATCGAAGGTTCTGCCCGTCGTCGGCATTTCTCAGTTTAACACGGCATCAAGGTCCGCTCGCGTTGCTCGCTGCTGCTTCGCCTGC
>JANNDA010000928.1:0-10238 GCA_031387195.1 Planctomyces sp.
TCTCTGTTCGGTGGCAAACATGGCGACTCGCGAACAAAAGCACCGAGCCGGTCACTACGAGATTCTCGGCGAGACCCTTGCGCAGTTTGAATTCTTCGAGGCGGGATGGAATCCATATCAGCGCTACCTTGATATCGACAAAGTCGATTTCATTCTTCGGCAGCGGCAGGATGACCAAGTCGTCTATCGCGAAATTCAAGTCAAGTACGGCAAGCTATATGAGTGCGGTCTCAAATGGGAGCAGCCGCTGTTCGATCTCACGTCTTGGCGTTTCTTCAAAGACAACGAGTTCATGGCACACGCTACTCGGAAAGACTTCTTCTTGGCCTACGTTCTCGCGCACGATAGCGGGTACAAAGGCGACATCTTCGTATTTCCGATTACCACCTTTCACGAACTTCTCTCTAGGGCCGTCGAGTCGGCTGGAAAACGAATGGTATGGATCTCGCGGTCCATCGACGATCCAAAACGTTGGTACTTCCGCCTCAAGCGCCGGTTCAGTGAAATCAGCGACTCCACTTGCTTCGAGGTCACAAAGTACCACAGGAACTTCTCGATCCTTGAGTGTCGGTCGGCGAGTTGATTGTCGCTCGGATCTCGAATGATCAATGAAGACAAACCACAACCTCTACTCCAAAAGATGTTTTCCCTGAGCATTAACCGAGACAAAAGTTATGACGAGTTTGCATGGGCCGTGCCGCTTTGTTGCTGTCTTGCTCTTTTGCTTGTTGTGCCTGACGGGATGTCCGAAGCCTGAAAGTTCTGGCGGCGGCATGGGCGGAAATTCCACGAGTGGCTCGAAGAATGAGGCACCGCCCGCGTCCACGAAAAAAGGCACAGCCAATGCCGACGACGTCAAAGCCGCCAAGGCTCGGATCGATGCTTTGGGCTCACGATCCAAGTACTCGCCGAAAGCCGGCGACTTGCTGACGGAGATCGTCATTCAAGACGGATCGAACCTGACCGCGGACGACTTGGCGCTGTTCGGCAAGCTCAGCGATCTTGAGAAACTTCAAATCTTCAACTGCCGGACGTTGGACGACGAGATGGCCGCGAAGCTCGGCGGGGTGAAGGGGCTGACCAGCTTGGCGATCACGAATTCGGTGATCAACGACGTGACGGTGGAGATGATCGTCAAATCGTTTCCCAATCTCATCGAGCTCGACCTGTCGTCGAACACGAACATGACCAACGGCGTGGTCAAGATCCTCAGCGAACACAGCAAACTCCAGCGGCTGACCTTGGTGCAAAATCAAGTCAACGACATCGGTGCTCGACGACTGGAAAAGCTGAAGGAACTCCGCACGCTCGACTTGCGAGGCAACATGGAAGCGGGGGACATGGCTCTGGAGGTCGTCGCCGAATTGCCGAAGCTCACTGGGTTCAAACATCGCAGCACGGCGGTCACCGATTCGGGCTTGGAATATCTGAGTCGCAATCAAACGCTGGACTCGTTGCTGATGCAGGACTTCGTGATCACGGACCAGTCGGGGCCGCACCTCGCCAAGCTCGGCAAACTGACGCAACTCGAAGTGTTTCGCTGCCAGGGATTCGGCACCGAAGGCGTGCTGGCACTCAAGGGAATGAACCTGACTCGGCTGACGCTGCGCGATCTGCCCAACATTGATGATCGAGCGATGGAGGTCTTCGGCGAACTCCCCAAGTTGAAGCGTCTCTATCTGCACGAAATCACGTCGGTCGGCGATTCAGGACTGAAGCATCTCGCGGCTCTCAAGTCGCTGGAGCTGCTCGATATCTGGACCGTGCCGCAGATGACCGACGCCACGGTCGACGTGATCGCTACGCTGCCGAACCTCAAAGAGTTATCGATCCGAGCGACTGGTGTCACCGACTCAGCCATCGACAAGCTGCTGGGAATGAAGAGCCTGCAATCGCTGACCTTCAAAGAGAACGGCTCGGTTACCGCTGATGGGCTGAAGAAACTTGCTGTTAAGAAATGGTCGAAGCTGGATATCGGGGCGTCATCGGATGCTAGCGAGGCAACGTCTCAGTAGGACTGCTCCAAGAGCAAAATCGTAGGACGGGCATGGTTATGAGCGAGATGATGAACCTTCTGCAACGCATTACCATCGAGCCGGGGAAGTGCGGCGGTCGTCCATGCATTCGCGGCCAACGCATGCGAGTGGTCGACGTTCTGGAACTTCTCAGTGCCGGCGCCAGCTTCGAGGAGATCCTTGAGGACTATCCGTCATTAGAACGTGACGACATCTTCGCCGTCCTCGCGTACGCCGCCCGGCAAACCGATCACGTGGTGTTACAATCGGCATGAAATTTCTCGTCGACAACCAACTTCCGCCTGCTCTCGCGCGGCACCTTGAAACACAGGGGGCGTCTTGCCAGCACATCGGCGAAGTTGAACTCGATCAAGCGACCGATCGCGAGATCTGGAATCACGCCGCCGCGAATGGGTACACCGTCATCAGCAAGGATGAAGATTTCTTGCATCTGTCAATTGCTGATCCTCATGGCCCGCCGTTGATTTGGGTGCGATTGGGAAATTGCCGAACGCCAGCACTGCTGGCCGCGTTCGATCAGTGTTGGCCGAGCGTTTTAATGGAGCTCAACTCCGGCAGTAAGATTATCGAGGTTCGCTGAAGTCAAAGGCCCGTGACTCGCGGAGAGAAAGACCATGCAACCTTTTGAGGAACAAATCACGCGACTCACTCGCCGCCACTTTTGTGGCCGAGGTGGAACCGCTGTCGGGACTACGGCGCTCGCATCTCTCTTGGCGAAAGATGGGTTCGCTGATTCAGCGTCAGCACCGCAAAGCCGGACGCATTTTGCTCCGACGGCGAAGCGAGTCGTGTATCTCTTTCAATCCGGTGGCCCGAGTCATTTGGAGCTGCTGGATAACAAGCCGGAGTTGAAGCGGCTGCACGGGACCGAGTTGCCGGATTCGATTCGGCAAGGGCAGCGATTGACCGGGATGACGTCGGGACAAAAAAGCTTTCCGGTGGTTGCGCCGAAGTTTGCCTTTCGTCAGTACGGACAGAACGGAACGTGGCTCAGTGAGCTGTTGCCGCACACGGGGAAGGTGGCCGACGAGTTGTGTTTAATTCGGTCGATGCACACCGAGGCGATCAATCACGATCCGGCGATCACGTTCATTCAAACGGGTTCGCAGCAACCGGGGCGACCGTCGTTAGGAGCGTGGGCGAGTTACGGTCTAGGCAGTGAGGCCGAAGACTTGCCGGCGTTTTTAGTGCTGATCTCGCACGGTAGCGGAAAGGATGCGAATCAAGGTCTGCTCGATCGCTTGTGGGGCAGCGGCTTTTTGCCGACCAGCCATCAAGGAGTGAAGCTGCGTGGCAGCGGCGATCCGGTGCTGTTCTTGTCTGATCCGCCAGGGATTGATCGCGAGTTGCGACGCAAGATGCTCGACGGCATCGCAAAGTTGAATGAGATCGAACACGCGAAAGCGGGTGATCCGGAGATTGCGACGCGCATCGCGCAATACGAGATGGCGTTTCGGATGCAGGCGTCTGTGCCGGAGTTAATTGATTTCTCGCAAGAGACGGCGGGCACGTTTGAGATGTATGGCGAAGAAGCTCGCAAGCCGGGCACGTTCGCGGCGAATTGCTTGCTCGCTCGGCGGTTGCTCGAACGAGGCGTCCGCTTCGTGCAGCTTTATCACCGCGGCTGGGATCAACATGGGGGCCTGCCGACGAACATTCCCAAACAATGCCACGACGTCGATCAACCGCAAGCCGCGCTGATCCGCGATTTGAAACAGCGTGGGCTGCTGGATGACACGCTCATCATCTGGGGTGGCGAGTTCGGTCGCACGGTTTACGGACAAGGTGGCCTACAAGCGGACTACGGTCGCGATCATCACGGTCGCTGCTTTTCGAAGTGGCTGGCCGGCGGCGGTATCAAGCCGGGCGTAGTGCATGGTGAGACCGACGATTACGGCTACAACATCGTCCGCGATCCGGTCCACGTTCACGATCTCAACGCCACGATTCTGCATTGCCTCGGCTTCGATCACGAGCGGCTGACGTTCCGGCTTCAAGGCCGCGATTATCGGCTGACCGACGTGCATGGTCGCGTCGTGCGCGAGTTGCTGGCGACGTGAGTCAGTGTCAGGAAATCTCAGATGGCCTACGCGGCTCAATCATTCCAACCCAGCAGACGGCGTATTCCCTCCCACGGTTGGATGTAGGTCAGAAATGGGAGGCCATCGACGGTCGCTTCGCGGCGTCCGGTGACGCCATCGACGGCAGGGCCGTTGATGACAATGTGTTCGAGCCATGATTGATGTCGATCCTGCGTCCACGGCTGCAAGACATCGGCTCGATTGCTCAATAAGCAAGTCGCGGCGGCGAGGGCCATCGCGCCCCAGTTGCTGGTGCCGGCGACGATGTTGAAGTCGCAGGCGATGCGGCAGGGGACTCGGCCGGCATGATCGCCGGAGAGTCGTCGCCGCAGTTCGGACCACGGAATTGAGCCCATGCCGATCTCGTTGCCGCCGTCGCCGACTCCGATCGTGTGAGCGTGAGGAGAGAACGTCGGCAATCGCTCAAACAGCAGATGCAGCGGGGCGGTGTGTGCGTCGATGCAAACACCCCGCATGTTGTGGCAGCGGTTGCGATGCTCGACGGCGATATCGAATCCGGCATCGGCGGATTCTGGCGTGTGACTGGGGCCAACACGCTCGACGGCGATCAAGTGCGTGAGATCGCGAGCGAAATCTGATTGCAGGAATTCGTCGCACCAGTCGTCCGCTTTGAGTGGTGCGACGAAGAGGCGGTCGAGCGGAAAGTCGATTCCGATTGCGGCAGCTCGGAGCGCAGAGGCACATGGTCCGTCGGTGATGACGGCCGCGTCAACGCCGAGAGCTTGAAGACAATGAGCCAGAAACAGGCTCCCCGGTGGTCCGTCTGTTTCAGCGCTCGGTGGTTGTGCGTTTGGGATGAAGAAACCGGTGACGATCGCCACTCGCCGAGCGTGTTGAGCGTGTTGAGCGAGATCGATCGCGGCAGATGCCAACTGACCGGCTCCCAATCGAACCGCCATCTTCGCAGATTGCCCGGCTTCGGTGAGTTCGCTGCTGATGAGTCCTCGCCGCGCGGGATCACGATGAATGAATCGCTCAAACTCATTCAGCAACGCGGCATGCTCGGCCGATATTCTGGGCCTTGTCGTTGGTGGATGCGAAGTTTGTCTTGGCGATGAGTCGTGCATCTCGGCGGTCGCGTCGAATCGTTGGGGTTCAATGCTCCGCGTGATCATGACAATTGAGGCCAATCAGCGGCACTGTTCCCAGTGATGGGAAACGATTTTTGACGCTGATCCTGAACTTGGGAAATTTGCGTTGAGGAAAGTTGTAGGAGGTTGCTGGAGTCGGGAGTGGTCGCAACAATCCGCGACCTTCTTAGCCTTGCCCTCCGACCTGCGCGGAAATTGCGTGGTCTGTTCTAAGCATTTGAAGAGACATGGCTGAACAAAAACTGTCATCGGCTGAAATTCTGGCCAAAATCCGAGCCTCAAAACCAGGTGCCAGTTCGTCTGCGCCTGCGGCTTCGTCAGCACCCGCGTCTGCTCCACCCGTGGAGCCGAGCCGTGAGCGTGAACTGAATGAAGGGACGCTGCGATCAGCGCCGCCAGCGCCGACTTCGCCTGTGGGGTCGAGTGCGGCTGCGAAGCCGGGATCTCCTGCCGATGTCTTGGCGGCGATTCGCGCTCAAGCGGCGGCGAAGGGCGGTGCAACACCGGCGGCTCCGAAACCCGGTGCAACCGGCGATATTCTCGCTGCCATTCGAGCGGGCAAAGGTGGGGCGGCTCCTGCTGCGTCATCCAGTGCTGCGTCATCCAGTGCTGCTGCTCCGAAGGCTGCGGTCGCTCAATCGGTTGCTAGTGGTGCCCCGAAGCCTTCTGTGGAAGAGATGTTGAAGGCCGTGCGTGGTGAAGTTGCTGCGAGTGGTGCTGTGGCTGCGGTTGTCCCAGCAAAGCTCGCGCTGCCGCCGATGCCCGTGAAGCCTGCTGCCTCGAAAGACAAAAAGGGGAGCGTTGAGCGTCGCAGTTTCTTGGCTCTTTGTTTTTCGCCGTTGGTGATTGCGTTTGGTTCGATGGCGGCGACGAGTTTGCTTTGGGTTTTGGATCTGGCTCGCTTCATGTTTCCCAACGTGTTGGTCGAGCCGCCCACGAAATTCAAGATCGGGTCGTCAAGCGATTATCCCTTGGGGACCGTAAGTACGAAGTGGCTCGCCGCGCGCGGCATCTGGATCGTGCATACGGATCAATACAAAGGGAAGAACCTGATTTACGCCTTGGCCTCGGTCTGCACGCATCTCGGCTGCACTCCGAACTGGCTCGAGGGAGAGCAGAAATACAAATGCCCGTGCCACGGTTCGGGCTTTTATGTGACGGGCATCAACTTTGAAGGCCCGGCTCCGCGACCGCTGGAGCGAGTTGGTATTCGTGTCGCCCCGGATGGGATGCTCGAAGTCGATAAGAGCGTCAAATTCCAAGAAGAAATGGGGCAATGGCTTGATCCCAATTCGTTCGTGGACGCGACGTTGGCATAGGTTTGGTTTTAGTTCTGGAAACAGGACATCCGCAGTCTGTGAGACTTCGGGTGTCTGACATTGGAAAGTCAGCATCCATGTCGGTCGGTGATTACATTCGCGATTCACAGATTTGGAAGAGCATCTTCCGGCATCCGGCTCCGTACGACCGCCGCAACCGCGTGGTCGTGATGCTCACCAACTTCTTCTTGCATCTGCATCCGGTCTCGATCAAGCAGCAGGGGATCGCTCTCTCCTACACGTGGTGCATGGGTGGCGTGACCTTCTTCCTGTTTCTGGTGGAAACGATCACCGGCGTGCTGTTGATGTTTTATTACCGGCCGACGTTGGAATGGGCCTTCAACGACATTCTGGCCCTTCGCGACGTGACCACGCTGGGGATTATGCGTGAGATTCATCGCTGGGGTGCTCACGCGATGGTGATCACCGTCTGGCTGCACATGTACCGAGTGTTTCTCACGGGCAGTTACAAGCCACCGCGTGAGTTCAACTGGATCGTGGGTGTGATCTTGCTGAAGCTCACGCTGCTGTTGTCGTTCACGGGTTACTTGCTGCCGTGGGATCAGTTGGCAATTTGGGCCATCACCGTCGGGTCAAACATGGCTCGCGCGACCCCCGTTCTCGGCCACGAAGGTCCGGGTTTCCAATTTTTGAATCTCGGTGGTTACGACCTCATTACGAATGCGAGCGATGCCCGATTCTTGTTGCTCGGTAGCCGGTTCGTGGGTGAGGAAACTCTCAACCGCTTTTACATTTTGCACTGCGTGGCGATTCCATTGGTGGTGTCGTTACTGATTGCCATTCACTTCTGGCGCGTTCGTAAGGACGGCGGAATTAGTCAGCCGTTGTAAAACTCAAAACACGAAACTCGAAGGATGTCGGTTTAAGTCCTGTTCCTTTGAGTTTTGGATTTCGACCTTCGGACTTTATTTAGGTTTCGCGACGTAGTTGCCTGGGAATAACGGATGAACTCTCTGCCGCTGATCACGTCTTGGTTGAGCTTGGGATCGGTTGGCCCGCATCCCAATGTCACACCGAGCGTGTTGTTTGGCCTGGGTTGGCTATATCTGATCCTGTTTGGGATGAACCTGATCTGGACCTGTGAGTCCTACAAAAAGGGAGGCCACTTCCGCCTTCCAGATCTGTTCGGCGGCATGGAAATGCCCAGTGCGACGATTTGGGGATCGTATGCCACCGCCTTGTTCCTGGTCGCTCTCGCTCACTTCACTTGTTACAGCAGCCCGGAAACTTTTCTGCTGGTGATGCCTGATTTCGCCAAGACGATCGTTGATAGCGTTGTCGCAGACGCTCGGATTTATTTCGCGGTCACAGTGCTCGCCTTCGCGGCGATGCTCAAGTTGCGTAACTGGCTGGCTCAACCGACCGTCGGCTGGGTGCTGTTGAATGCCGCGCTGCTGTTCCTGACGGTCAGTCTGACCGACTGGGACTTCCGGCAGATCGTCGGCAAACCGGACAACGTGCCAATCGTGGCGATGCTCTTCATTGTCGGCTACTTCACATGGCTGTTCTTCTATCGAGCGAACGACAACGACCGTCGTCGGTTGGAAGGTCGGCCGCTCTTTGAAGAAGAGAAGAACGAGAAAGTTCTGACGTGGCCGGACCTCGTCTACACCGAAATGATCTGCATGATCGCGGTGACGGCGATCCTGATCCTGTGGGGCATCGCGTTGCAGGCTCCGCTGGAAGAACCCGCCTCGGCGGTGAAGACGCCGAATCCGTCGAAGGCTCCGTGGTACTTCCTTGGCTTGCAGGAAATGCTGGTCTACTACGACCCGTGGTTGGCGGGTGTCGTGTTTCCGAGCGTGATCATCGGCGGAATGATGGCCATCCCGTACATCGACTTCAACAAGCTTGGCAACGGCTACTACACGTTCAACGAGCGGAAGTTTGCGATCACGACATTCATGTTTGGCTTCCTGCCGTTGTGGTGTGGCATGATCATCCTCGGCACGTTTTTACGAGGTCCGAACTGGAACATCTTCGGTATCTATGAATTTTGGGACGTCCACAAACTGGAAGCCCTGAACAACGTCAATTTGTCCGAATACTTCTGGTTTGGATTGGGGCAACCGCTGCCGATCGCGCCGGCGGAATCTGACTTTTTGACACAAAGCTATTACATCGTGAAGCGTGAGTTTATTGGCTTTGTGGCGTGCTTTGTGTACCTCGCAGTCTTGCCACCGATCATGGCCATGACGGTCTTCAAAACGTTTTTCCTTCGCATGGGTTTCGTGCGATACATGGTGTTCTCGAACTTGGTGCTCATGATGGCCGCGCTGCCCATCAAGATGGTGCTCCGCTGGGCGGTCAACTTGAAGTACTTCATCGCGATCCCGGAATGGTTCTTCAACGTCTAATTAGTTCTTTGTCCGCCAAACAGGACTCATCAGACCCATAGGGACTTATAGGACTCATGCCTGCCACAGAAGATTTCGTCCGTCCGTTACCCAAGATGCATCGCGTGTTCGCGGTCAGCATGATCGTGCTGTTCGTGGCGACGTTGTTGATGATGTATTTCGACCATCACGACGAATGGCGCGGTTATCAAAAGCAGTTCTTCCGGATCGAAGCCAACAAGGTCGATGCCGAGGAGCAAGCTCGCAAGGCTGAAGCAGGTGGCGAACAGGGGTACGCGGACAAGCTGAAGGAGCTCAAGGCCGCTCGCGAGCAAAAGAAGTCTGAGCTGACGCAGGCGGTTGGGAGCCTCGACGAACTGGAAGCCGAAGCGAAGAAGCTGGATAACGATTACGGAATGCAGATGCGCAAAGTTCGTGAGGTGCGTGCATTTCGTGGCGTTGCTCTGGCGAATTATGACCTCGGCATCCGTGATCGATTAGCGTCTGAGAAAATGGCCGGCTTGAAGGCGAAATTTGATGCCCTCAAGGACGAAGTCGGAAGCTTGGAAGCGGAGCTTGATGTACGCGATGCCGCTCGCAACAAAGCAGTCGCAAACCTGAAGGACAAGACGAAGGATCGCGATGCCGCGACGGGGGCGATCAAGGCGTTTGAGTCTGAGATCGTTCGGCTGGAGGCAGTCAAAAGTAAGATTGCCCCGTCAGACCCGATCAAGTCCTTCAAACGTTGGCTGATGGAGCAGCCGATCGTGGATGGTTTCAATTCGCATATGAAGATTCAGCAGGACTGGCTGCCGGATATGAAGATCACTTTGGGCATGGCCAAGACGGCGCGTTACGACCGCTGCCGCACCTGCCATCTCGGAATTGATCGTGTCGGGCCTGGGGACGTTCCGGACTTCCCGCACGGCGATGGCAAAGACGGAACTTATCAGCATCCGTTCTCAACGCATCCGCGCATGGACGTGTACTTGTCGGCGTCGAGCCCGCATCCGCTGCCGGAATTCGGCTGCACCTCCTGCCACGACGGACAAGGTTCGGCGACGAGCTTCACGAATGCCTCGCACACTCCCAACGATCCGCATCAGGCCCACGAATGGGAGCACGAACATGGTTGGTTCAACAACCATTTCTGGGAGTACCCCATGCAGCCCGCTCGGATGCGCGAGTCGGCTTGCATCAAGTGCCATCACTCGGTGGTCGAATTAGGCGTGAACCAGAAGTTCGGCGCGACTGCTCCGAAGGCTTATGAAGGTTGGCAACTGATTAAGAAGTATGGCTGCTTTGGCTGTCACGAGATCAACGGTTTCGATGC
>JANNDA010000957.1:0-4809 GCA_031387195.1 Planctomyces sp.
AAAGGTCCTAAATGGGGTTCCAAACCGCTTCGCCCCGGCGGCGGGCCGGTCACCAAAAGGGCTAACCCACACCGGCGCGCCGCCTGTGCTATTTTTTCCACCCGCTTCTAGGCACTCAGAACTACCGTTTTTTCTTGGCGGGTTTGGCAGTCTTCTTCACAGGTTTGGCCACAGCTTTCGCTTTGGCTTTCGGGGCGGGTTTGGAAACCTTCTTGGCCTTGGCGAGCGCTTTGGCGACCACTTTCGGAGCGACCTTGGCTTTGACCGGCTTGGCAGCTTTGGCGGGCTTCGCGACCTTCTTGGCTGGAGCCTTTGCTGCTGGCTTGGCCACAGCTTTCGCAGCGGGTTTCGCCTTGATCTTAAGTGGCTTGGCAGCCGCTTTGGCTGACGCTTTTACGGCTGGCTTAGCGGTTGGTTTCTTCGCTTTGCCGGCGCTCTTTGCCTTTGGAACAGGTGGCGGCGGCGGCGGGCCGAAGCGGAGCAAATCCGCATCAAGCATCGCGCCGTTGTCCCACATGAGCGAACCGCCCTCGATATGCACCGTGCGGAAATACTTCTCGCTCAGGCGAATCTGTTTATAGACGTTTCCTTCCACAAGCGGAGTGATGTCGATTGTGCGTTCGGCACCATCGTCGAAATCCAAACGCACATGGAGGTTGTCCAAAGGGACGACCGAAACGATGCGCACCGACCGTGGTGGCTCTGACATTACGCAACTCCTCGGAATACTAAAAAGTGTTAAGTGACTACTTCCTTGTGCCCTGACCTGCCTTGGTAAGACGCTCAAAATAATCGCGGATGAACCGTTGGTAGCCCTCCGGTCCTTCTTCTCTCAGACCTTGCAACAATTCCTCACGCATGCGCGGTTGCATCTTGAGGATGATCGCTTTCGTAGACGGGTCGAGATCTTTCAGGATCGCTTCCATCGCGAACTGACTGGCGTTGTCACCTTCCAACCCACTGCGTGGCCGAGGGCTCGACTTGAGCGGCGGCGGCTCATTGCTGGGAGGTTTCTTTTGACCTTTATTGGGCTTATCGGATGCGTCGCCCGCTTTCATCGCCTGCATCCGAGCGGCCATCTTCATCGCCTTCTGCGCGAGTTCCGAATTCAGCAATTCGGCCACCTCCGCCGCCGCTTCGGGTGACAATTCCGGTGGCTCGTTGGCCTCGCCGTCTGCCGGCTGAGGGTCCATCGGTTGTTGTGAAGCTTCCGGAGACTGGGCGTTCGGCGGTTGTTTGGAACGAGCTTGCTGCAAAGCTTTTTCCAACTGAGAGAGTAGGCTATCGAGCGCCCGTTGATCGGCAGCAAGGCTTTCTTCAGCCTTGTTGAGTTGATCAAGCTGCTCCTCCTGGCGTTCGCTGAGTTCCGCCCGACGTTCTTGAGCGGCGTCAGCCGGATCGTTCGATTGCGCTTTGTCATTCGCTTGCGGCTTGTCTTTGGACTTCGCCTTGTCGTCCTTTGACGGCTTCTTCGGAACTGGCCGTTTTTTGTCTTTTAAGCGAGGATCTTCTTTCTGCTTTGGACCACCGAGTACCGGTGTAAACAACTCTTCTTCCTCGTTCATTTCCGGCTTGTCGGCGTCAGACTTGTTGGCATCAGCATCGGAAGCGTCGGTCTTCGCCATTTCCGCTTCATCGGCCGGCGTGTCTTCCTCGTTGGGAGGCGTCAGCGTCTCACCGGAGTCGGGATCGTAGGGGCGATCCGGGAACTGCGGCTGGCGTTTGTTCTTGAGTTTCTTGTACTCGTCGGTCTTCTGGAGTTCCTTGGTTTTCGCCAGTTCCTTTTCGGCCTTGCGGTCGATGTCGTCCTGCTTCTTCTCCAGATCGGGAACGAGCATCTCCGGTGCTTCCGGAGTGAACTCGGCCAACTGAGCTTGGTTGTTCGCGAGGTTCTGCAACTCTTGTCGCAAGGCTTCGATCGCCGCGCGGAGTTCCGCTAGTTCACGAGCCGACAGCTCGCCCGATTGCCGCGTCATTTCGCGCTGCAATTCTTCGAGGGCTTTGGCCGCGTCGGTCTTCGCATCTTTCTGCGCCTCTTGCAGCGCTTCCATGCGTTCCTTGATCGCTTCCAGATTTTGCAACGCTTGCTCACCGCGAGCTTCGAGTTGCGGCAGCTTCGGATCTTGCTGTTTCGGCTGGGCAGACTTCTGAATCTCAGCCGCCAACTCTTTCAGCGGAGAGACCGCCGCATCTTGAAACGCTTCGGACAAGTTCTGCATCTCACGCTGCAACTGCGGCGGGACGAGTTGTTGCTTCTCAGCCTCAGCAGCCAACGCTTTGAGTTGCTCTTTGAGTTGCTCGGCGGCGGCGGCGTTTTGCTGTTCTTGCTGCTGCAACTGAGCCAACTCTTGCTTCAATTCATTGAGCATTTTCTGGGCTTCAGCATCCAGCTTGACCTCCGGCACGGCCGGTGGAGGAACCGGCGGCATCGGCTTCGCGGCATCTGGTTTCGCGGGATCGTTCTTGGCTTGATCCTTCGCCGCCTGCTCTTTCGCTGCTTGTTCTTTGGCAGCGGCTTCGGCGGCCTTTTCGGCTGCCGCCTGAGCCGCATCGACCTTCTCGGTCAGCGGTTCGTACTTCTCTTCCAGCTTTTCGAGCTTCTCTTGAACGGCCTTCTGCTTTGTGATGAGTTCAACGAGCTTCTCTTTGAACGTGTCTTCCTGCTTCTCAAACTGCGCGAGCTTCTTGTCAGCCGCGTTCGGGTCGTTCGAGACGATACGAATCGTAAAGTCCTGAGTTTGTGCGGTCTGACCTTTGTGATCACGAACTTCCGCGCGGTACTTGAAGACGTCACCGGACTTCAACGACTCCTGCAACAGATCCAGCGTCACGATCGCGGTATCAGCTCGCGTGATGCTGGAATAACTCTTCACTGGTCGCCCTTGAAAACCGGTGTTCTCACCCTTCTGAGTCGAGAGAACCAATTCGGACAAGCCGAAGTCATCAAAAGCCGCGATCACCAGCGGCACTTTGACAGGCTCACTGAGAACAAGGTCAACGCCCGGACGCTCAATGAGAATCTGTGGTGGATTATCTGGCACGGCGACGATGCGCGCTTCCTTCATCTGCTGATTGGCGGCACCGATCTCGTTCTTCAACTCGATGCGATACCAGCCGTCTGCCTTGATTGGGAATCGGCCGGACCAACGATGTGCTTGACGGATCGCCGCGTAATGCTTGGCAGTCGGCTTCGTGTTTTTGTCGGACTTCGCGGAGTCATCCGTCGCAGTTCCGAGGAGGCTCAATGGGAAAGTCTCAGCCACAACGAGGTCGCGAACATCGCGAGTCGCTGGCGGCAGCGTTCCGACCTGGCCCCACAAGCAACGTCCGCTGAACTGCGTGAATGACACGCCGCGAATTGAACGACCTTCGAGGTCCAACGCACGAGCGGGAATCTCCAATCGCACCCACTCGCCCGCTTTTGGCAAGGCTCCGAAGTGACGACGGCTGTTTGAGTCCACTTGGCCCACAGCAATCTTGTCCGCGCCCCAAAATGCCCGACGCTCCCAGTTCACACCATCATGAAATTGCAACATCAACTCTTCGGGCTGCTTGTCCGTTTCCATAAACACATCCGCGAAAAGGACGTCTCCCACTTGAATTTCAAACGGCACGGCGGCGGAATGAAACAAGTGATACGACATGCCAGAAGCCACCGGGTGCGCGTGCCAGTTCCCTGACGGCGACTGACTATCGGCAGGCTTCGTCGCTGTGGTCGTCGTGGCAGATTCCTTCGGTTGCGGACTCCATTCCCAGCTTCCTTCCACCGCGTGTCCCTTGGGAAGAGCGCTCTCAAACCAAGTTCGCAGAGGTCGATCAGAGACAGAAACTGACTTTCGGTCTTCTCGCAGGAGTTGAATCTCGCCGACTGTGGCGTCGCCCTCGACGTTGACCGTCAGCTCGACGGTGCTGTCCACCGGCCCGGAAACATCAGGCACGTCCGGCGGATTGATCCGCGATTCGGGCATCTTCATGTAGTCGGGATAATGCACGGTGGCCTGCAAGCCAACGAGCCGCGGCCGTTCGAGCATGGTCACTGTCGCCAGCTTGGTCCACGTGCCGCCGCCATGAACTCGGTACTGAAACGAGTGCTCGTAAGCCGGAAGCCGAAACGTCCAACGTCCCGAATCGTCTGGCTTGAGATCGTGCCACAAAGTCTTGCCGGCGGTCTCGCCTTCGATCTCGGTCATTTCCAGACGGAGGCGATCGACCTTCCCCTTCGTAACCAACGCTGCGAACTCAACCGGTTCGCCGCGCAACACTTTGCAGGTGCCGGGCTGAACGTCAAAGAGCACTCCCGTCGCGGGAGGAATGTCGGCAAACGGCGAGAAGATACGAGCCAACGCGGTCGGCAAACGGTCGGAGAACAAACCAAAGGCCGTCCCAAACACGATCAACCCACTCAGCGCAATCAGACCGGCTCGACGGAGCGCGGGTTTATCAACGACGGACCACGACCGGAAGTTCTTCACGCGCTCAACCGCTTCCGTCAACAGCCGTTGCAGAAACGCGGGCGAGAGCAGTTGTTGCTTTTGATGATCCAAATCCACGCAACTCACCAACCGGTTATGAATCCCGGGGAGCGTCGATTCGATGCGTCGAGCGACAAATCGAGCGGTCATGCGTCGGAACAGCGGCCGCAACACGCCGGTGATGAAGAACCGCATTAACCGTCGCCTGATCGCGGAACTCGAAACCCATCCGCATATCCGTCTCGCGTATCCGACGCGGCAACTGGTGACTGCGGGGGACGGGGCCGACTTGCCGTCGGCGGTGTTGGGGCTTGACCAGACGCAGGCACCCTTTGTG
>JANNDA010000994.1:0-4778 GCA_031387195.1 Planctomyces sp.
GACCGCAATCGCCTGCACCAAGTGCATTCGCACCGGGAAAGTGATTAAGTCAGTCAAGCGAAAGCCATTCACGATCGCCGAAGCCAGCTAGGTTGCGATGAGTGATTTTTGATTTGATCTTCAAAACCCGGCTCCCATCTCGGAGCCGGGTTTTTGCATTCTGACAACTCCGGCTGTTGCTGCTCACCAAACGGAGATTCGTTTCATGGCCGAACCGCTGACCAAAGTTGCCGTCACGAAAGTCGCGCACCTCGCTCGACTCAAGTTGTCTGACGCGGAGCTGGAGCTGTTCACAGCGCAACTCGGACAGGTTCTGGGATACGTCGATCTGCTGAGCGAGCTCAACACCGATGACGTCCTGCCGATGGCGCACGTTGCGGACATCGCCAACGTGTTCCGCGAGGATGAATTGAAACCGTCATTGCCGCGTGTCGCCTCGCTCTCGAATGCTCCGAAGACTGACGGCAAGTTCTTTGTCGTCCCGCAAATTCTGGAAGATGCTTGAACTCGGAGTTGCCCTGCTATGCCGATGATCCCTGAACGTTCTGCCGTCGCCTTGCTGGCTCGCCTTGAACGCGGGGAAACGAGTTCCGTCGCATTGACGGAAGCCTCGCTGGCAACGATTCAAGCTCGCGATCCTCAAATCGGCGCGTTCTTATCGACACACGCGGACGCCGCGTTAACCCAAGCGAAAGCGATCGACGAGCGACGCCAATCGGGACAACCCGTTGGAAAACTTGCCGGGTTACCGATTGCGATCAAAGACAATCTCTGCACGACCGGTATGAAGACGACTTGCGCGAGCCGCATGTTGCAGAACTTTGTCCCGCCTTACGACGCGCACGTGATCGAGCGACTCAAGGCAGCGGATGCGGTCATTGTGGGTAAGACGAATCTCGATGAATTCGCGATGGGCTCTTCGACGGAGAATTCCGCGTTCCAAGTCACTCGAAATCCGTGGAATCTGGAACACACCGTTGGCGGATCAAGTGGCGGTTCAGCGGCAGCGGTCGCGGCCAACATGACTTCCATCTCGCTCGGTTCGGACACCGGCGGATCAATTCGCCAGCCGGCCGGATTTTGTGGAGTCGTGGGGCTGAAGCCGACGTACGGTCGAGTCTCTCGATACGGTCTCATCGCTTATGCCAGTTCGCTGGATCAGATCGGCCCATTCGCAACCGATGTTTCCAGCGCGGCGCTGCTGTTGGAAGTCATCGCCGGGCATGACGAACGAGACTCCACGAGCGTTGATCGGCCCGTCCCGACATATTCGCAAACGGTCGATCTACCACTGGCCAACTTGCGAGTCGGAATCGCCAAAGAGCATTTCGTGGACGGGCTCGACCGCGAAGTCGAAGCCGCAACACGTCAGGCTCTGGAGGTCTATCGCTCACTCGGTGCCGAGATCGTCGAGTTGTCGTTACCGCACTCCAAGTACGCGATCGCGACGTACTATCTCATCGCCGCGTCCGAAGCCTCCAGCAATTTGGCACGCTACGACGGAGTGCATTACGGACATCGAGCGGCCGAATTCACCAACATGATCGACATGTACTCGGCTAGTCGAGGTGAGGGCTTCGGAGCCGAGGTCAAACGCCGGATCATGCTGGGAACGTACGCGCTTTCGGCCGGATACTACGACGCCTACTACTTGAAAGCGTTGAAAGTCCGCCGTTTGATCCGTAATGACTTCGATGCCGCATTTACGAAGTGTGACGTCATCGCCTCACCGATTGCATCGACCCCGGCGTTCAAGCTCGGCGAATTGGTCAACGATCCGCTGGCGATGTATCTCTCCGACATCTACACGATCAGCGCCAATCTCGCGGGGATCCCAGGAATTTCGATTCCGTGCGGCGTTAGTTTGGCTGGTCTCCCGATCGGCCTGCAGCTTCAAGCCGGCCCATTTGAAGAAGACAAGCTGCTGCGAGCGGCCCGCATGTTTGAACGTGCTGTGTAGCCGGCTCACGCCGAGAGCCGATTGCACGGCGAGCATTACTCGCCGAACCCGCTCTCGGCGAGAGCGGGCGACACTTTTGGCCGCTATGCTCACTCGCGAATCGTTTGCAGAACGGCCTCTTTCAGACATCCATTTGTTGAAATTCCGTTGCCGCCGTGAATGGTGTCGCTGCCGGTCCAATCGAAAAACGTGCCGCCCGCTTCGCGAAGAATGGGGACCAGCGCAGCGGCGTCCCACGGATTCAACAACGGATCAAGCATCACGTCTGCCCGGCCGGTGCAGACCAGAGCGTGCCCGTAACAATCGCTCCAGCCGCGAGTTTCCCGGGCGAGATTGTTGACCCGCTGGAACGCCTCGAACTTGCCTGCCTCTCGCCAATTATTGAGCGACGTCGTGCAGACCATCGCCTCTTCAAGCTGCTCCACACGTGAGACTCTTGCTGGACGAGGTCGCCCGTCGTGGATTTGCCACCACGCGCCAAGCCCTTTCGCTCCGTAGATCACTTCACTCAACGCGGGCATGCGACAAACGCCGGCCAGCAATTCGCCCTCCGCTTCCAAACCGATCAACGTGCCAAACAGCGGCACACCATGAATGAACGCCTTCGTGCCATCGACCGGATCGAGCACCCAACGAACGGCGTTTCGGCCCGGCGTTTCTCCAAACTCCTCGCCGAACACTCCGTCGTCCGGAAATCGACGAGCGATGCGATCCCGAATCAACTCCTCGGCCCCTCGGTCGGCGGCCGTCACCGGCGTTCGGTCTCGTTTCTGATCGACGACCAAATCGGGAGTCATGTAGTAACCGAGGATTAATTTCTCGGCCTCTCGAGAAACCGCGAGGGCAAACTCCAAGCGTTGCGAAAGTTCGGTGGGCGTCATGCTGCGTTTCAATTCAAAAACTGGGACGAGGAATTCGACTCTGCAATCAAAGTCGGCGTCGCAGTGTAGTCACCGCCGCCGATTCGTTTGAGTGCGGCGATCGGCAGATCCATTGCTGGTCGATTCTTGATTTCGGGTGACTCTGCCACTTTCGTCCGCAGGCTGCCGTGATTTTGGTCCTTCGACTGGCGGGGCAGAATATGGAAGCGGTTGCTTCTTGTTTTTCAGACTCGTGAGTGATCCGATTGCCATGCCATTTCAATCTCCCGCTTCATCAAAACGGTTGGTGTTGATGCTTCCGACGACTCTGGTCGAGCCGTACAATCCCGCCCGCCTCCGATGGAGATGACATTCACAGTCCCGCCGATCGTCGCAGTCGCTGGTTGTGGTTTGGGCGATTCGATGGACGGCCAGTTCGCAAGGAGATTCCGAATGGCATGGTTCACTCACTTGAGCTTTGCGCTCGCAATTGCCGCCGTCATCGGCAGTCAAACGGTCGCTAGTGCGGCTGAGTTAAAAGAGGGCGATGACGCCCCCAGCTTTGAGCTCCAAGGGAGCGACGGCAAGACTTACAAGCTGTCCGACTTCAAAGGGAAGAAGGCTGTCGTCGTCGCATGGTTTCCGAAGGCTTTCACTGGCGGCTGCACCAAAGAATGCAAGTCGATGCGCGAGCACGGTAAGGCGATCAAAGAGTTTGAAGTCGCTTACTTCACGGCCTCGTGCGATACCGTTGAGGGTGAAAAAGGAAACGCGGCCTTCGCTAAGTCACTCGACCTCGATTACCCGATCCTCTGCGATCCGGAACGCAAGGCCGCCAAAGAGTACGGTCTCGTCGATAATGACAAAGGCAACGCGAAACGCGTCACCTTTTACATCAGTAAAGAGGGGAAAATTCTAGCGATCGACAAGATGGTCAAGACCGAGGCTCACGGTGTAGACATCGCCGCGAAACTGAAGGAACTGGGCGTCCCGAAAGCAGAGAAGAAGTAGTTGCTCATTTCGCAGCACAGGCGGCTCGCCTGTGATTTGTTCCCAGGTACCACACAGGCGAGCCGCCTGTGCTACGTTCTGGATCCAATTTGAGGTCAACGCGGTTCGCATCAATGGCGAGCCGCTTGAAAGTTGTGTCTGTTTCAACCCAAGGTCCGTTTGCCAAGGAGAGTCGTATGCGTAGAGTTTTGTCAGTTGTGTTGGTCGCGAGCGCCATGTTCGCGAGTGCTTTGATTGCAGCCGAACTGAAGTCGGGCCTACAGCCTGGCGATGCTCCGCCAGCGTACACCGTCAAGGACATCACCGGCCCGAGTGAAGGAAAATCACTGTGCTACCGCTGCAAGTTCGGTGGTCGCCCGGTGGTCAATATTTTCGCTCGCGAGATGACTCCGGAAGTGGTCGCACTGGTGAAGAAGATCGACGGCGTCGTCGGCGAGAATGGCGAGAAGAAGATGGCGGCATTTGTCACCGTTCTGACGAACGATCCGGACAAGGACGAACCCAAGCTGAAAGAGATCGCCAAGAAGGAAGGTCTCAAGAACATTCCGTTGACAGTCTTCGATGGCGTTGCCGGTCCAGAAGATTACAAGATTGCCGAAAAGGCTGATGTCACGGTCATGATGTGGGTCGGCAGCAACGTGAAGGTCAACTATGCGTTCGCCAAAGGTGAACTCAAGGCTGACAACACGAAAGCGATCGTCGCTGACACCAAGAAGATTCTGAATTAGTCTGCGATCGGATTTTTCCCGAGCGTGAATTCTGAATTCCAAGAACGCCTCGCCTGTTTAGGCGAGGCGTTTTTTTTGCTGTAGGTCGAGGCGGAGTCCCAAACTGCTCTCCAGCTTCGCTTCCTTAGGAAAGGCTCCGCTTCTGTGACCACATCACCGCCACCATCAGGTTCATCGTTGTTGTCGGCCAGAACCGAAATGGCCGCGATCGCCTTTGTG
>JANNDA010000995.1:0-2888 GCA_031387195.1 Planctomyces sp.
TTGAGAGATCGCATCCCAGCGGGATGCCAGCAACTCTGGCTGCGACCCCGCTGGGGTCGAATCAACGCCATCTTCTCGTTCCGGGGGTGTCGCTTCGCTCAACCCCCGGCTAATTGCTGGAAACCCTCCGGGTTAATTGTCGGCATTCATCCTTCTGAATTTCCCACCTACTTTTCTGACGCAGACACCGCTGTGAATTGCCCCGCCACTTGGGCTTGTCCCATTGGTCTCTACACAATTCAGTTTCACGATTCTCAAGGATTGCCAAGGCCGTGTTTCATCCGTGGTCCGGCTTTGCCATCCGTGGGATCAATCCCCCCTAATGCTGGTAACTGAACTCCGAAAAATTGAGCAAGGTCCACAACAGGTCTTCGTAAGCCTCCGGACGATTGGCCGACGCGGCCACGTGTTTCTTCACGGTGGCCAGCTCTGATTCTGTCGGCCGTCGCGACAACGTGGCTAAATAAAGTTCGGTAATCAAGTCCTCGTCCGCTGTCGGAGCGGCCAGCAACTTCGCCAACCGCCCTTCTTTCGACGTGACTTTCTGA
Source organism: Planctomyces sp. (assembly GCA_031387195.1). GTDB lineage: Bacteria > Planctomycetota > Planctomycetia > Planctomycetales > Planctomycetaceae > SXKJ01. The sequence continues at coordinate 549 of JANNDA010000995.1, forward strand.
TGGATCGCTTCGCCGTTGGCGAGGTGCAGCGATTGATTCAGATCCGCCGTCGTGACTCGCTCACATTCGCAAGTCCCCGTTCGCTTTGGACGACCGAAGGTTTCCAGGAAGTACGACGCGATTGTCGAATCGGGTAACTCAACGGCGCGCGTCCCGACGGGGAGATTCAGAAAACCTTCAGTCGTGCCGGTCGCTTGGTTGATCGCGTCCAACAGCACTTCGGCGGGAAGCCGTCGCGGCAAGTGGAACGTGAAGAACATTCCGTTGCGATCGTGCTCCGGATTGAGGTTTGTCGCCAGTTGATAAACCCGCGAGTTGCAGATTGTCCGCAACAAGTGCTTGAAGTCGTAACCGTGCTGAATGAAGTCGGCGGCGAGCGCGTTGAGCAACTCTGGATGCGACGCGGGATTCGTCGCACGCAGATCGTCGATCGGCTCGACCAAACCGCGTCCGAAGAGATAGCCCCAATAACGATTGACGAGATTCTTCGCGAAGAACGGGTTCTCCTTCGCCGTGATCCAGTCGGCGAGTTCCGGTCGGCAATCGTCCGCTTCCGGCACTGCCGCCGCCGCGCCGAGCACACGCGCCGCGATGATCTGGCTCGTCATCGGGTTCGTGATCTTGTGCGAGTTGCTCACGAAGATGGACTGCGCGCCGCCGAAGCGGCCCCCCTCTTTCGTGTCTTTGCGCTGCACGCCGGAGAAGAACGCGGCGAGCCCGTAATAGTCCTCCTGGCTCCAGACTTCGAACGGGTGATGATGGCACTTCGCGCATTGCAGTCGCACGCCGAGAAAAATTTGAGCGGTCGTCTCGGCCAGATCCGTCGGAGTCTGGTCCACGAAATAGAACCCAACCGGTCCGTTCGTGTAGAGGTTCCCTTTCGCGGTCAACAGTTCTTTGACCAAGACCTGAGCGGATTGATTCTCGCGCAGCTTGGTACGCAACCAGCCTTGAAAGCTGTCGAGTCCCTTTTCACCGAGTGCTCTCCGATGCACGCGGAGCAACTCGGACCACTTCAGCGTCCAGCAATCGACGTACTCGCGGCGGCTGAGCAGCTTGTCGATCACCTTCGCTCTTTTGAGCGGGTCGGTCGATGCGAGGAATTCGCGGACCTCGTTCGGCGTGGGCAACGTCCCGATGACGTCGAGCGATACGCGGCGCAGAAACGTCGCATCGTCGGCGATCGCACCGGGAATCAAACCGACCTTTTTCCATTCCGCGAGAACGTGCTCGTCGATGAAGTTCGACGGAGCGAATGCCGGGAAGTCAGTGATCGTCGCAAACGGAACGGTGACGCTGATGGAGGCGACTTGTCCCATGAACCGCACGGTGATCGCGGTGCGTCCCGGTCCCTTGGCGGTGATGCGTCCATCGCTCAAAACCTCGGCGACGTTGTTATCGCTGGAGTCGAATAACGCCCACTTCGTGACGTCCTGTGCGACGCCGTCGGACCAGACAGCCTGAATACAAGCCCGACGCGCAAGCGAGGGGTTTTGGCCGTGACCTCCCTCGTTGGCGCTTCGGGCTTGTATCGCTCCCTCGCTCACGCTTCGGGTTACATTGAGGACCACGTCTGCGGGTGACACCTTCAACGCTGTGACCTGCAACCGACTCGCATCCGGTCCCGGAGTACCGTGATCGAGCCAGTTCCGCACGATCTGATGCGATTCGGAATCGACTGTCATGCGGAGTCCGCCACCGTGTGGCATCAGGCCGCCGGCCTTTCGCAGCAGCAAACTATTTTCCGGAGCCGTCGCCGAAACTCGCCGCCCGCGAGCATCCCGCACGAGTGCGTCATAGTCGGCATCAGGATCGAATCCGAGCAGCGACAATCGAAATCCACCGCGACCTGAAAACGCTCCGTGGCAAGCTCCCGCGTTGCAGCCCGCTTTCGTGAGCACGGGCACCACATCGCGGATGAAGTTCGGCTCGGTCGTGGCTGGTGACTCGGCGCGAACGACAGCGGCACACGCCAGCCAACAAGTTCCCAACAGGATGACCACCGTCACCCTCATCATTTCGGGCGTGTCACAGATTGGCTTCATGGTCGCTCCGAGGTTGTGAACTTTTCGTGGGATAAGCATCCAGCTTGTCACCCTCAAAAGCAGATCCGACAAGCTGGAAGCTTATCCCACGTAATTCTTCACAGCCTCTACGTGGCCTGTTCTCGCGGCTTAAATCGGAAGCCGTCGATGCGTTCGCGGCCAAGGTAACACACGGCCCAGAAAGGAGAACACCGATCAGCCACAAACTTCTTTATCCGTGCCTCGGCCTTGCCATCCGTGCGACCCAAAAAGCATTGGATTGCACGGCCGAGGCACGGATGAATGAGGTGTTTCA
>JANNDA010001085.1:0-7966 GCA_031387195.1 Planctomyces sp.
GCTTCAATTCATCCGCCTCGGCGGAGCAATCCCTCCAAACCATCTCGTCGCGGAGCGACGCTTGAACCATCGCCACACCATCGGCCGCCCAAGGGATGTGTGTCGTCGTCTCCACACATTCCCTCGTCGCTCCGCGACGAACGATTCGCGCGTCATCAGCGCGTAGGATGGCCGCCCTCGGCCGTCTTGCGGTTGATTGGCCGTTCGTCCGAAAACACCGACGGCCGACGGCGTCCATCCTACGGCGGTCGTCGTTGCTGCGCACCGTTTGCAATCTCAGGCGAAGTGAATCGCTCCACGGAGACCGGCTTCGCCGACACGTTTGATCAATTGGGACAAGGCAGCACGTTCCAAGGCTCGGGAGCGCTTAGCACTCCACACGCCGAAGTGATTAACGAAATCTAGCTGCCTCGCAACTCCAGCGTAGTGGGTGGGTATGCCGATGGCTGAAGCTCGTCAGCAGTGCCGATTCGTGGTTCCTCGTGGGAACTCGCCGTTTTCAGGGTTGTCGACAGAATGCCCTCGACCACTTCGTCGATTTTTCCCTAAATCGTGGCCGTTGTGCTGGCTCACGGTTCGCGTTCGAGTCCCGGTCGTTTCGCTTTGGTCAGGAGAATTGCCTTCTTGCCTCAGACCAATCCCATGCAGTCGTTGTATCGTCGGCTCCGCGAAGTTCATTTGACTCGGAACTTCGTGCGTGAGATCGCGCTGCCGTCCTGGTGGGATGATGAAGTGGCGCTGAATCCCGCCGGGTACGCTCAAGGGTTGATGTTGCTTTCTCGGCACTTGGGCTTGGAGTTGCAATCGCTGCAAGAGGAAACCACGCCGCTGAAGCTGCGTGATTTCGGAGCGTGCAAATACAAGAAACGTGCCTCCGTGTCGGAAGATCAACTCGCGTTGGCTCGTGTCATGGCCACTCGCGCGGCACAGCTTGCCGCCGAAGGGATGCCGTTGCCATTTGAGTCGTTGCCAAACAATGCGAATGATATCCGGCAACAGATTCTCGACACCGGTGCTCCGTGGGTTGGACTGCGTGAGTTGTTGGACTACTGCTGGTCCATCGGGCTGCCCGTGTTGCATCTCGACCACTTTCCCAAGAACGTCAGTCGCCCGGATGGTCTCGCGGCCAACGTCCAAGGCCGTCCGGTGATTATCCTTTGTCGGCGCGAACATTACTCGGCTTGGTTGCTGTTCATTCTCGCTCACGAGTTGGGCCACATCGCCTTGGGCCATGTCAGCGAAAACAGCACGTTGCTCGACGAGCATTTGGAGGAATCGAGCCAAGACAGCGAAGAGCGCGAGGCCGACCGATTCGCGATGGAATTGCTGACCGGACATCCGGGCCGAGGATTTGTCGCGGACGGGCGTTGGCCCAATGCGGACGAACTGGCGAGACAGGCCGAACGTATCGGCCGCGACGCGATGATTGATCCGGGACACATTGCGTTGAATTATGCGAAGTCGATGGGGCCGAGTTTCTTTGCCGTCGGCCGCGCGGCCTTGAAGCGGATTGAGCCACACGCGACCGCCATCTCTCTGATGCGCGACAAACTGGCCGACTGCCTCGACTGGTCACGCCTGCCCGAAGACAGCAGCGAGTTCTTGATGCGTGTCACTCGGCAAGGCACGATCCCATGATCTGCCTCTCGGATAACGACTTCCTCAAGAAGCTCGCCGTTTGCGATCTGTTGTCCGAAGCGATGGACGCTTTGGAAACGAACTTCGGTGAGGTTTACGTCCTGAACACGGCACGGCATGTCCTGCTGAAGCCGCTCAAGAACCCTGAGACTGCGAAAACGCGGCTCGGTGAAGCCGTCTATGAAGCACGCCTCGCCGATGACGGATCGGCGCGGCGTGAGAGGGAGCAGAGTGCGGTAACTCAGAGCGCAGTCAGTTCCGACGCGAGCAGATTCAGCGACACGTCGCGGCCGATTGGTTGACCGCGCAGCCAGCGAGTGAATTGATGCAACAAGCTCATCGCCGAGCCGTGTTACGAGGCTCCTTCGATCTTCGTCGGCGTGACGCTGATGCGGTCGCCGTCTTGGAGCACTTGATCCGTCGCCACCGCTTGCCGATTGACTCGGATCAGGTAGTTTGTTCGCCTTGCCGGTGCGGACCTGCTGGTCGAAGAACTGCTTGACCGTGGTTCCCGGATCGACTTCCACATAGTCCGTAAAACCGCCGCCGTCGTTGTTGATGAACAGGATTCTCATAGATGCCTTTCTTGAACATGACTGGATTGCCTGGCCCGTAAAACGCCGCGAGGCCGCCACATGGCGGCCTCGTCCTCACACACACGCGGGAGCGAACGCTGCGTGTCGTTCGCTGTCCGCCATTCGCATCTCGTCGAACTCGTCCCAATCGAGAACGCTTGGACCCAAGTCCTCGTCGTCCGGATCAGGGATGTCTGTGTCTGGCTCCGCCAACAAGAAGCCGATCCGCTTCACCTCCGCGATGGATTCCCCCGTCGCTCTCGCCACTGCCCGATTCAACTCTGCTTGCGTCATGGTGCTACCTCCCTCGGATGTCACTGCCAATGAAAAGGCCCCGACATCGCGGCAACCATTGCCGCGACGTCGAGGCCAGACGTCTCCGTGGAATTGTCCCAGCGATCATCAGTCGCTGGTTGCTCTCGCTCGTAAGCTCCGTCGCCGAGCAGCACCCGTCCGTGGCTCCGAAGAGATAATTATCTCCCCACTGATATATGACGCATTTCAGGCGTTTCTTTAGCGACCATGAGACTTCGCCGACGAAGTCGTTGAACTCCGCGAGGCGTTGCAATCGCCAGCGGGCGGGCGCAAGTTGTCGTGCGACTTGCTGTGCGGGTTACTACAACCGGACTCCACCCAAACGATCATGGGGACGAGTTCGACGAGATGGAAGTTGGAGGTGCGGTGTTGGGTTTGGACGACCGAGTTCGCTGACATGGCGACGGCGGGAGTTCTCGTCGAAACGGCAGGCAAAGCAGAAACCAGAGACGGGCCGTGTCGGCAGTCCGGTACTCCGGGCGTCCGATGACCAGTCCCGCGTGACCGGCGGCGGGCTGTGAGCGGTAGGTGCGGAACAAGACATCCCACCACGGCAGACAGAAGCCATAGTTGCTGTTGGTCTCGCGGTCCTCGACGGAGTGATGCACGCGGTGCATGTCGGGTGTGACCAGCACCCAGCGGAGCACTTTGTCCAGCGACGGCGGCAGGCGGACGTTTCCGTGATTGAACAGAGCGGTTGCGTTCAACAGGATCTCGAAGATCATCACCGCCAACGTCGCCGGGCCGAGCAGCGCGATGACGGCGGCTTTCCACCCGAACGACAAAAGTGTCTCGACGGTGTGGAAGCGGATGCCGGTCGTCGCATCAAAGTCGAGATCGACGTGATGCACCAGATGCAGCCGCCACAGCCAGGGAACTCGGTGAAAGATCCAATGCTGAGCGTAAATCGCGAGGTCAAACAGCACGACCGACGCCGCGACCTCGAACCACTCTGGCAACGCGACCTGATTGAACAGTCCCCAACCGCGAGCTTGCACTGTCATCGCCAAGCCGATCGCTCCGGCCGGAATGAGCACTCGCCACACCACGTTGTTTAACACCGCCAGTCTCAAGTTGCTGAACCAACGCAACGGCTTGCTCTGCGTCAGCGGTCGCCGGGGCGCGAGCAATTCCCACACGGCCATCACGAGCAGTGTTCCAAAGAAACATCCGAAGCGGATGGCAGCTTCATGTTGCGGAGTGGGCATGGCTCAAAGTCTTCGGGACATTGAAGGGTTGGCGGCACGTATCGAACGGTTGCTTGACCGAGTCATAGGGAGCAGCCGGAACAGGAGGCAGCGGCGGGGAACTTTCCGCGTCAAAGCAAACAGTCAGGCTCCGCTTGGTCCCAGCCACATCCACAAGCCGATCGTGGCCGACGCCAGCAGCAGGCCGAGTACGAATGCGGACCAGAACCCCAAGCCCCATTGTTGAGCGAAAGCCAGAGGTACGAAGAACGGCAAGCCGAGCGGAACGAGGATCAGCGTTTCTCTCGCCAACAGAGAAATGTTAGCGAGGTCGTGGCTCTTGCGCCACGACGCGACGAACGCCACGATGCTGGTGATCGGCAGCGTCAGCAACAACGCACCGATTCGCGGCGAGCGCCGTGAGAGTTCCGTGACTCCGACCACGACCGAGCCGGCAATCACAAATCGCAGCAGCAGATTCAACATGAAAAATCCTTTCCGCCGGGTGCGGGCTTTCCAGTCAATCGAACATCGAATGAAGTACCCGGCTCCGAATGCAGCAAACACAAGGCGTTGAAGTTGAAGACGACGGCCAGCGGCACTAGACCGAACGCCTACGTCCGGTCTGTTGGCCGTTCGGACGTGGGCGTCCGAACTATTTTCAAGTTGTGGTCACGCGACGGCATCAAGGAACCGGGAGGTAGCCGAAGCCGTCCCGTTGTCGGTTCACGGTGACGGTCAACGCTGCATCTGCGATCGGAAGATCCTTCGCCACGGATGACTCCGGGAAGCCTTTGTAGTTGAGTGCTTGCCCGCATACGAAGATCTCGACGCCCGCATTTTGCAGGTCGCGAATCAGCGGCAGGTTCGGGTTTCGCTCGACGCCGAATCGCGGTTGGTAGAACTCATCGCTCAATGCGGACTTGGTCGCCTCGCCGTGTAAGACGACCACCATCTTGATGTCGGACGCCTTGAGGCCGGCGGCACCGTACAGGTTCAGCAAGCGAGCAGCGCGGTCGAGACCTTTGTTGACGTCGCTCGGCTTCGCGTCGGCGGTGACGTCAAAGACGATCTTCGCTCCCGCCCGCGGCTTCTCGGCGGCGTTTGGCAGCACCACGACTCCGCCAAAGCCTGCGATGATCGGAAACTCCAACGGCTTCAAGCCAGGCGACGGGCCTTTGGTGAACTCCACGAGGTAATTCTCTTTGAGCACCCCTTCGGGTTCGCGCGTCTTGCGAAAGCCTGATTGCACGACTTCGCTCTCGAAGACTTCTTGGCTGGCCCGGACATGGTTCAGCACCCAGTCGGTGCTTTTGCCGGGGACTCGCCGAAAGTCGATGAGAATGACTCGGCCGCCCGGCTTCAGTGCTCGATGGAGCGACGCCATCGTCTTGAGCGGGAACTCGAAGTGGTGGTAGGTGTCGCAGATGAAGGCCACATCGACTGACTCGGCCGGCAACTCGGTCGAGTCGGCTTTGCAGAGCAATGGCTCGACGTTCTGCTGTCCGGCCTCGCGGCTGGTCTTTTGGATGTGATCCAGAAACTTCTGCGAGATATCCACCGCGACGACTCGGCCGTCTTTGCCCACGGCGTCGGAGAACATCCGCGTGAACAGACCGGTCCCGGCTCCAATGTCGGCCACGGTTAGGCCGGGCTTCAGTTGGCAGGCCGCGACGATCTCCTTGCGACGCGCGAAGACCTCGCGGCTTTCGATCTCAAACTTCCCCTGAAACTCTTTCGGGTCCGGGTCGCGAAACGAATCGTTGATCCCCGGCTTCACGCTCTTGTCTTGCGCGAAGCTCACGGACAACGAGAGCGAGAAGAGAGCGAAAAACAAAACTCTGTTGAGTCGAAGGCGATCAACCATCGGGGAACTCCGGCGAGAGGTTGTTAAGTGAGCTTTCCTGAAAATCTAGGCATTGAGATTGCGAACGACCACAAACGCGGCGACCGCCAGGATCGCCACGGCGAACACTTTTTGCAGAACCGGCCCGGACAATCGACGAGCGATCTGCTGGCCGGCAAACAAGCCGACGACTCCACCGAGCACAAATAAGCCCGTGACCTCGGGCGAGATGGCTCGCCCGGACCACAGATGCGCAGTCACTCCCGAAACGCTGACGAGTGCGATGACCATCAGCGATGTGCCGACCGCTCGATGAATCGACATGCCGCTGAACAGCACCAGCGCGGGGACGATGACGAACCCACCCCCCACGCCGAACAACCCAGACAGGATGCCGGTCAACACTCCGACGATCAGCAACAAGACGGCACAGCGTGAGGTCAGGATCAACGCGCCCGCCGCATCGCGTTGGCAAGTCGGGCCATCTTGATGTTCGCTCGTCGGGCACGTCGCAGTCTCGGTTACAGGCCGCGACGCCTGCTGCCAAAGTCGGATGGCAACGATCACCATCAGTCCAGGGAACAGGCTCAGTAGCAAAGCCTCCGGCAACAGACCGGCGATCCACGATCCGATCGGTGCTCCGAGCATCCCCGCCACGGCGAACAGCAACCCCGTGCGAATCTCAACCTGTCCCGCACGCCAGCGGTGCAGAAAGCCCACCAGCGATGTTGTTCCCACGGCCGCCAGCGAGATCCCCACGGCTTCGCGCGTCGGTAGGCTGAGTCCATAAACCAACAGTGGAACCGCGAAGATCGCACCACCTCCGCCAGTCAGCCCCAGTGAGAGGCCAACCACTGCTCCGAAGATGAGGCTGAGGGATAACATGGTCGTTCTCGATTCGCTATTTCGTGCAAGCGGCCGTCGAGCAGGTCGTCGGCATGGCCCCATCCGACTCGGTCGCCAACTTCGACGCAGTCCACGCTTTGATGCCGCCGACGAGGTCGCTGACGCTCGTCCGACCGGCTGCTTTCAACAGACTGCAACCAATCGCCGAGCGATAACCTCCCTCGCAGTGAACGACGACGGGACGATCCGCAGGGACTTCGGCCAACCGCCCGCGCAGGTGAGTCAACGGGATGTTGTGGCTGCCTGCGATGTGCGCGGTTTGCCATTCCTTCTCGGTGCGAACGTCGAGAACGAACGGAGCATTCGCTGTCGCGAGTTGCTCCGCCAACGCCGGCGCGGTGATTCGCGCGACGACCTGAATCAAATCCGAGTGAGCATCCAGAGCGACCATTCCGTCACGGAGATAGCCCGCGACGTTGTCGAAGCCGATGCGGCCCAACCGCATCACTGCCTCCTCTTCGCTGCCCGGTTCAGCGATCACGACGATTGGCTGATCGTGGCTCAGCATCGACCCGCACCAAGTGGCGTACTTTCCCTTGAGGCCGATGTTGAGCGAGCCGGCAAGATGCGCTCCCTCGAAATCAACCGCTTCGCGGACATCGACCAGTTGTGCTCCCTGATTCTTGAGCCGCACAACGTCATCGACGCTGAGAGCACGGAGCGACAAACGGAGCGTCGCCTCCAGATCGGGACGCTCCTGCCGGTTCTTGATGGCGTCATAGACGAAGTAATCCGGCACTTCCGGTTGATCGGCAGTGACGAGCTGTTTGAAGTCCTCGAAGCCCATCGGCTGCAAGGCGTAGTTGAACCGCTTCTGCTCGCTGATCGTGGAGACCGTCTCTTTGCTCAAGCTCTTGCCGCACATTGAACCGGCTCCGTGCGCCGGATAGACGAGCGTTGTGTCTGGCAAGGCTCGTAGCTTGTCGAGCGAGTGATACAGCATCTCGGCCAACTCATCGGCCGTGACGCCAATCGACGCCAACAGGTCTGGACGCCCCACGTCGCCAATGAACAACGTGTCGCCGGTCAGCACGGCGTGAGGGATCGTGTCGCTCGTGGTCCGATCGAAGACTAGCAGCGAGATCCCTTCGGGAGTGTGCCCCGGGGTCTCCAGAATCTTGATGATCACGTCGCCCAGTTCGACGACGTCGCCATCCTTCGCCGCCTGAAAATCGAACTCGGCTTGGGCACGCGAGCCCATCACGATTCGCGCACCGGCTCGATTGCGTAGCTCGATGTGCCCCGCGAGGAAGTCCGCGTGGAAGTGCGTCAGGAAGACATACCGAATCGAGTAGCCGCCCTCTTTGGCGTCGCGCAGGTACTGCTCGACATCTCGTTGCGGATCAACCACCGCCGCGATCTTGGTCCGCTCATCCGCGATCAGGTACGACGCGTGAGCCAAGCAACCGAGGTAATACTGTTTGAGCAACATGATGTGCGTTCCTTTCCAGTGTCGATGTCCGGGGCAACGACGTTAAGGATTTGATCTCTACGCAAAT
>JANNDA010001115.1:0-2269 GCA_031387195.1 Planctomyces sp.
TCGATCCCCTGCCAGACCATGCCCACTTGTTTGACTCCGAAATCATCCTGAGCCTTCACCTTGAAGTTAAGCACTTCCGAATCGAGCACCACTTTCTGACGCGGCATCTCTTCGCACGAGATCGACGGTGCTTCGTCTTCGCGGCCGTTAATCGACAACGTAAACGGCTCTTTCCCCGCGAGACCGAATTGATCCTGCCACTGGAACTCTACCTTGCGTGACTCATCGACCTTGATCGCCGGACTGGCGACCTTCGCCCCATTCGGCGTTTGCGGCTTCCCATCAACTTGAGCCGCCGACAAATCGCGGCTCGCGCTGGCGATGAACGTCGCGCGGCTTCCTTTCACCAGCGAGATCGTGCCACCACGAACATCTTTCTCCAACGCCTTCGTGCGACCGAGGTACTCCGGCAGCTCAATGTGAGCGGCGACCGAATTCAACTCCGGCCGCAATGTCGGCTCGACGCGCACCTGCTGCTTGAGATCACCGATCGAAACGCTGAGCTGACCGGCATCAATCTGCGCCGGCAATTCAAAGTCATAACGCCGCTCGTTCAACCGAGCGGAGACCGGCTGCTGACCGCCGAGTTGCACTTCACCTTGAGCGGGCCGCCACTCGGTCTTCTGCGCCAGTTTGATCGCCACGTTGAACGGCTCACCGTGCGCGACAATGAGTTTGTCCGGCAACGGTTCGATCGCCGCGAACGTGTATCGCGGCGTGTTCTTCCACGGCATCAAGAAGCGAGCCCAAGCGTTTGTCGCCGCCGCCGGAAACATTCCCAACAACACAACCGCAACCGTCAACGCGACGCCAGCAAAGGCCGCTCGGCTGCGATGCTTCGGATTTGGCACCGAATCGCTGAAGTCACGTTTCGTCGCCACCTCGGCCACTTGTTTGACCGCCGCCTCGCACAACGTCAACGAACGAGCTTGCTCCGTTTCGCTGTGAACCAGTTCAATAATCCCCAGTAATTGATCCCCCACGCTGGGATGCTTACGGCTCAACAGTCGAGCTAACTGCTCCAGCCGCCGATGTCCCCAGACCCAACGATGCAGTGCTAGCGGTACCATCGCGCAGCCCATCATTGCCGCCACGAAGATCCCTAGCCGCAACCCCGCCGGAGTGTCGAACAAGCGATCCAACACAAACGTGGCCAAGTACGCGACCAAGATTCCGAAGCCCGCTCCACAAAGTGCCTCGATCGTCTTGATCTTCCAGACCCGCTTTCGGAACTCATGCAGTTGTGTCTGCAACGACTCCGGCAGTTCCAATTGATGATGAGCAAGACTCATGGTTCACCCCTCCGTTTGGATGTGAGAAAGAGCGTTTGTAATTCCCGTACCGCGAACGTCCGCCAACGCGCAACGCTTCGCTTTGAGAAAGTGTTCTAAGATCGCTTCAGTGAATTCAGGCGTGTTGTACTCGGAGAGGATCTGCTCAAGGGATTTTTCCGGAGACTCATTTTCGAGGATGCTCGGCAAATCAGGCATCGCGGCTGACATGACATGTCCCATGATCGGAGACCGAAGGTGATTGGCCTAAAAACGATGAGCAGGATCATATCAGCCCAATCACTTTTCGCCCCACCCAAAAGATTCCCAACAACAACACTAAAACTCCGGCAAAAATCGGGTGACTCCACAATTGGACTCGGCGAACTGACGGCAGCGGTTCCGGAAGATTGGCCAGCGATTGGACGATGTCGTTCAGCTTGCTCGGTTCAATCACCTTCCCGCGAGTCACGCGAGCGATCTCTTCCAACACTTCGGGCCGAGCCGGTCGGCCGAGCCGTTCGGCGGCGACTCCTTGCACGAAGAACGATGTTTCGAGCGACGCGTTCGTTTGCTTGCACATCAGCGTGACTTCGTGCTTGCCTGGTTCTTCGGCGGTGAAGCGGCTGTTGAAGACGCCCCATTCCTCTCCCGCTGAAGTGAATCGCACCGTCTCCGCCTTGCCCGACGGAGCGACGATGCGAGCGGTGACTTCGCCCTTCGTCAGCGGCTCGCCGCTCTTTTCCATGACGTTGGCGTGCAGCGCGAGCGTCTGCCGCATCTGCGGTTGATCAGGGGAGTAATACAGTCGCTTCGTTTCCCCCTTGGCCATATTTCGTTGATAGGCCATCCAACGGACGACCTGGCCCCAGAAGCGATAGTGGTACTTGTCCTCGACCCCTTTACGCCAACGCCACGCTCCGTCGGTCCCCAGGAACACCACCTTGCCCGCTCCGAACGTCCGCGTCACCAGCAACGGCAACCGGCCAGGTTCGTTG
>JANNDA010001128.1:0-2789 GCA_031387195.1 Planctomyces sp.
GGTTGGGTTGCCGATACTGATTGCACGGAGTGCGCTGCGCAAAAACCAGGTGAGCCGATGGGCGTCAGCCCTCGGACTGAGGCGTGATCACGGAATGTCCGGGGGCTGACGCCCACCGGCTCGCAAGTCTGGCCACAGGAAAGGCAGGGATCGCCATGTTGCGGGACTCGTGGTTGAACGTGTGGCGGGGTCGTTCGCTCCCGAAACGTCGCCGAGTGGCGAGTGGGTCGTCGCTGAAGCTAGCGGCGGATGTGGAACGGTTCGAGGCACGCGAATTACTCTCGGCCTCGCCGCAAGTGATCGACATCGCGCCCGGTACGGGTTCGTCGATTCCGATAGGCGCTCCCAACCTGGCCAACTTCACGAATGTGAATGGAACTGTTTTCTTCGCCGCCAGCGACGCCACGCACGGTCGAGAGCTTTGGAAATCGGATGGCACTGTCTCCGGAACGACGATCGTTTCCGATTTGTGGCCGGGTAGTTCTTCCTCATCACCAGAATCACTGGTGAACGTGAACGGAACCTTGTTCTTCGCCGCGAATGGAACAATTGGGGGCACGAACGACGGAGTGCATTTGTGGAAATCCGATGGCACCGCGGCGGGCACGGTGCTCGTCAGGAAGCAACAACAGTTGGGCAACACCCCACCGTCGCAACTCATCGACGTGAATGGCACATTGTTTTTCACGAGCAACAACGGGCAACAACTCTGGAAGAGCGACGGGACACCCGGGGGAACTACGTTGGTCAAGTTTCTGAATGTCAATTTCGGGCCGAATTCATTGACGAACGTGAATGGCACGCTGTTCTTCACTGCCGGAACAAGTACGACGGGACGCGAACTGTGGAAAAGCGATGGCACAGAGGCGGGCACCGGTTTGGTTCGTGAGATTGTTCCCGGCTCAAGCAATGCCGAATTTGAGTCCATGACGAGCGTAAACAACACGTTATTTTTTGTCGTCAACGACGGAACGCATGGAAAAGAACTTTGGAAAAGCGACGGCACGGCCGCGGGGACCGTGTTAGTCAAAGACATTGTCACAGGAAGCGACACCAGCATCCCGACAAGTCTGACCAACGTGAACGGCACATTGTTTTTTGCCGCTCAGATTTTTGGCCAGGGTCAGGAGTTGTGGAAGAGTGACGGTACCGAAGCCGGCACGGTCTTGGTCGCGGATATTCGGCCAGGAGGTGACAGTTCGGGTCCGAAATCGCTGACGAACGTCAACGGCACGCTGTATTTTTCAGCGGCGGATAACACACATTCCCAGGAATTGTGGCGTAGCGATGGCACAGCAGCAGGGACCATGATGGTGGCCGATCTGCGTTCTATTGACAGTGGCGGCTCGAATCCAGAATCGCTGGTCAATGCGAACGGCACTTTGTACTTCGTTGCCGATCCGGGCAACGGAAAATTCCTCTATAAGTCCGACGGAACAGCGAGCGGCACGCAATTGCTGACGAGCGTGGCGAGCAACACCTTTAGTGCCCGGTTGCTGCTACCCATCGGCGATCGGTTGGTCTACACCGACATCGATGCGGCTCACGGCTTGGAGCCGTGGAGTTTGCGTCTGGGAATCGACGTGCTGGGCAACGGCATGCCGATCAACTCTGCCGATACGACGCCGTGGAGCGAGGACGGCACGGACTTCGGTGCCGTCGCGGAAGCTGGCGGAGCCATCACGCGAACATTCACGCTCGTCAATTCGAGCACACGGGATTTTCATTTGAACGGCACTCCCCGCGTGCAAATCAGCGGGTTGCAGCCACCGGAATTCACGCTCACGCTGCCGCCGGATGATCTTGTGCCAGCCGGCGGACAGTCCGTGTTTCAGATCACATATGATCCCAGCGGGACGATACCGCGTGCGGTGATGGTCAGCATCCCCGATGATCGTGATGATGGGAGTCCGTACCGATTCGCGATTCAAGGGACCGGCGTTGGCCTGGATTTTGGAGACGCGCCTTTGGCAATGGAGTCGGGGTTCGCGTCCAGCTATCCGACGTTACTGGTTGACGATGGGGCGCGGCACCAGCCGATTGGTCCACAGCTCGGCTCCGATCGAGATGATGAATTGGATGGATTACCTTCTCAAACCGCGAATGGCGATGACATCAGTGACCATGACGACGAAGACGGGGTGACGTTCGTGACCTCGATTGTGTCCTCTCCAGAACGAGCGACGACGGCCAGCGTGGCGGTCGTTGTCGCCAATGCGGCAGGCAGCAGCAGCCGACTCGATGCCTGGATTGACTTCAACCGGGATGGCGACTGGCTTGATTCCGGAGAGCAAATTGGCAGCAGTTACGATCTCGGAACGGGGAGCGGAATGCGTCTGCTCAGCTTTGCGGTTCCAGCCGGAGCAGCCACCGGGGAAACCTACGCTCGGTTCCGAGTGAGCAGCGCTGGCGGATTGGCACCCACGGGAGTCGCCAGCGATGGCGAGGTTGAAGATTATGCAGTGACTCTGTTGTCCGTCGGCGACGCGGCATTCGTGAATTTACAACCGAGCGGCGTCGCAGTCGTCCAACAAAACGGTGACACGATTGAAGTGCGTCAAAGTGGTATCACGTTGTTCTCGATCCCAGATTCAGTGGGGCAAGCGTTGACTATCGTCGGCTCGACGGCGGCCGACACGATTGACTTCATGCCCGGCTTCACGGCCGCTGTCACAGTGAACGGCAACGGTGGCTCCGATTTGGTAAGACTGTCCATTGAGGGCGATGTCCGATTGAGCGATTTCGGATTGTCGGTTTCCACGAGCGACCTGATGCGGTGGTCGAGCATC
>JANNDA010001148.1:0-2154 GCA_031387195.1 Planctomyces sp.
AACCGCCGTGCGAGCCTTCGAGGCAATGGGCGACCTCGCTCTCGCCTGTGCCATCTGCAACGAAACGAACCGTGTCATTGGAGCCGATTGGACCGGAGCAATTCGCGTTTGGAACGCTGTTGATGGCGTGAAGATCGGCGACCTGACACCGAACCCACCGATGCTTGAGGAAAGACTCGCCGCCGCCAATGCCGCCGTTCAAGCCACGAACGCCGAAGCCAAGGTTGCCACTGACGGCTACACCGCCGCTCAAGCCGCCGCCGTCAAAGCCACGACTGACCTCAACACGGCCAACACCAAGATGGCCGAACTGACGAAAGTCGTCAACGATACAACCGCCGCCGTGGTGAAGAGCAAAGAAGTCATCGCGGCCACGCAAGCCGCACATGATGCCGCCGCAAAGGTCGTCGCGACGCTCGATCCGGTTGTTCCGATGCTGACCGAATCTGTCGCGAAAGGGACCGAAGCCGCCGCGAAGAACGCGGAAGACAAAGAGGTCGCTGCGGCGGTCACTGCGCTCAAAACGCTGCTCGACAACCGAGCCGCAACTCTGACTAACAACAAGAAAGTCGTCGCTGACAAAGTGGTCGAACTGACCAAAGGCAAAGAACAACTCGTTGCTCAAGAGAAACTGATCACCGACAGCAATGTCGCACTCGATGTGGTCAAAAAGACTGTCCCCGATCTAACGGTCGCTGATAAGACAATGACTGAAAAGGCGGTCGCCGCCAAAGCGGTCGCCGACGCGGCGAACGCCAAGCTCGCGAATACGCAAAAAGACGTCGTACGCTGGACGGCCGAAATCGACTTCGCCACGAAGCTGCGAGTGCTCTCCGAAAAGCAAGCGCTCGCCGCTCCGCTTGTCGCGGCGTCGGAAGAGGCTCTCGCTGCCGTCACCAAGATGAAGTCTGACATTGCTGCGGCTCAACAAGTGGTCGCGACGTCGCAGAAAGCCGTCGATGACGCGAACGCCGCCGTCACTGCCGCCAAGCAAGTCCTGACAACCGCCACCGCCGAACATGTCGCCGTTACCACAACCGTTGCCGGACTCGAAGCTGCTCTTCCGGCTCTCAAAGAGGCTCAAGCCAAGGGAGCTGAAGCCGCTGCCAAAGCTCCGACTGACAAAGAACTCGCCGCCGCCGCTGAGATGCTCAAGGTCGTCCTCGACAAACAAACGGCCAGCCTGACCGCGATGAAAACCATGCTTGCCGAGAAGGTGGCCGCTATCGAAAAGGCCAAGGTCGTCGTTACCGAAATGGAAAAGAAGACGGCAGACGCCGTCGTCGTTCTCACGGCGTCCAACGCTAAGGTTGCGGAACTCACCGCTGCCATGAAGCCCATCGAAGACAAATTCGCCTCCGCCAAACTAGCGGCCGATCAAGCGCTGCAACCAGTGGCCGTGTTGCAGCAAGAGATTCAAAAGCTGAAAGAAGTGAAGCTGTAAGTTCAGCGGTCGCATTTCTCCGCTCGGCGAACAGCTCGGGTAGTGAGTCAGTTTGAAGTTTCAGATGCCCGGCTTTTCAAAAAAGCCGGGCATTTTTTTGGCAAACTCACCCCGTACTGAATTTTGAAATCGTCTCGATGGACGACACCCACGTCTTCGGCCCCGAGTTCCACGTCCTCACGTTCCACGAAGCGATCAGCGCGAAACCGGAACCGTTGCTGACCGATTATCAGGTCGTCGTGTCGGCGTCACCGACCGCGAAGCCCAAGCGTGGGCCGAGAGAGCGACGTTGGTCCGCACAGCCCTCGGGAAAACTTTGGACGAAACACATCTTCGGTCACACGCCCGCCGGCACCTACTGTGAGCGGAATGGCGCTAGCCACCGGCGTCGTGGAGGCAATGTTCCCAGGCGAAGACCGGCGGCTAGCGCCGTGCCGCTCACCTGCCGAAGGACACGCGCGGCATCCTCTCCAACTGCGCCTGCCTGGGCGAAGGGTTCGGTGTTCCGGTGCTCGACGGCGTGTGACGATGAGACGTTCCTGGTGAGCCGGGCGGCGTCAGCCGAGTGATCCGCAAAGCTGCCGGCAAGCCGCTCGACACGATCGTGATTCCGGTCTTCATCGACGAGTCCGAAGACGCCGACCAAGTCCTCGCGCACTCGGCCTTCGAGCCAGTCTGGCAAGTGTTCAAGGCCCTGCGAGCCCATGACC
>JANNDA010001179.1:0-1784 GCA_031387195.1 Planctomyces sp.
TTCCTCGAACGCATCCTCACCGTCTCGGAAACCTGCCGCCTCCAAAACCGTTCGATCTACGACTACCTCGTCACCGCCGTTCAAGCTCATTTCAAACAACAGCCGATTCCGTCACTGCTGCCGGGCTCGTGAACGATTACCCCCATCTTGCGCTTGCAGCAGCTTCAAGTGCTCCAGCGACTTTTGCGGCCGCACCAGCACCCGCTTGGCCAGCACCGGCAGCGGCGTTGACACCGATACCTTCCAGCGCCGGCGCGGCCATTGATTGAGCAAGGCGCTGGCCGCCACGAACTAATAACTTACCGGCTCCTTGCACAAGGGATCGCACGAGAAACACGTCGGTCACCGCCATCCCGCCGTGGAAAATCGCCCCTCCGAGGTCGTGCGAGTTCCAGGAGTACATCATATTTTGGACGTTGCCTCTGACCGGAACCAAGCTTTCCCAGAAACCGGGAGCTTGCGGTAGATCCTGGAGATCGGAAATGGCTTGATTACGCATAAATGGAGTAACTTCAGCGTAGCCGGTCGATAGATTGCTGAGCCCCGGCAACACAAGCCCCGCTCGTGACAGATGGCCCATGAGGTCGTCCGCATGTAACGGCGCAGTCAGCGGCATCGCCAACCCATTGCGAACCGGATCGACAGATTTCCGAAGCTGTTGAAGGAAGTCTTGGGGATCGATGTTTGACGGAAGTTGACCACCGCCTGCCAGTGACTCGGTCGTATCGTCGTTCATGAACGACATCAGCATTCCGGCTCCCATCGGCGAGAAGTGTTGCTTCTGTCCGACTTGGCTTTCGAAGGCTGTCGGGGATAGGGCGGCGAGGTCGTAGAAGTGGTTCACGGCTCCCAGGACCGCTTGAGCTTTTTGGTCGGTGGCGGCGGCGACCACGACACCGTCTTCCGCACTGGCGGCGCTGTTGGCAAACGAGTTCCAGGAGCCTCGATTGCTGTGAGCGTAGCCGGTGCCGATCGTGCGAGCGGAATTCAGCAAGACGTCGATTTGAGTGACGTTGCTGTGACCAGCAGATTGTCCCTGGGTGATCACGTTCTGAGCGTAGGGCAGGAAGTCTGACAGGACGCCGCCGAAGTAACCGTGGAAGGCGTTGGCCACGCCGTCCCAGGCGCTGTGGACTTGCGGGGCGAGTCCTAGCTCGAAGGCATTGCCGGCACCGGAGGTGAGGTTGTTGGCCGTGTGTTCGACTCCGGCGACGCTGGCCATCCAGGGGGCCATCGCCCCCCAGCCGCTTTGCTCAAAACCATCCACGCCACTGGCGATGCTGGAATCAGCAGTGACGGCTTCACCGGCCACTTGGCTGACGCGGACGACGTTCTGTCCCGAGATGGTTTGATCGCCTGTTTTGTGAGCGGACGCTTCTTGCCCGCCGTAAGCTTGGAAGGCTCCTGCTTCGCCGTTCGAGAAATTCGCCCAATCGCTCACAGCGCTTTGCGCGTAAGTCGCCCAGGCATTCGCCACGGCGGTGACGTCGGCACCTCCACCCATGTAGGTCGCCCACTGCGAAGCGACACCGCTGGAGACGGTGCCGACCCAGGTTTGTAGCGCGGTGCTGGTGTCGTTGGTGAGCGTCGTACTGTCGCCGAGCAGATCCACTTGCAATGTTTCCACCGCGTTGGTCGCGAGGACGGTGTATTGGTTGCTGGCGCTGGCGGCACCGTTAGTCCAGGTTTGAACGCCGAGGCCACGTGCGTTGTCCCAGGCTTCGGCGGCGGTCGCGGCGGTTGTTCCAAAACTAATACGCGCCCCCATTTCGCCGTTGCGAAGT
>JANNDA010000581.1:0-7043 GCA_031387195.1 Planctomyces sp.
CCGGGGGGCTGACGCCGCCCGGTTGAATCGGCGATGAGACTATTCACCGGGGGGCTGACGCCGCCCCGCTCGCCGGATGCGATCGCAGACGTTGCGATTCCCGATCCGATGCGCTCGATCGCGATCTGTGACGGCAACGGCATCGACGAGAACGTCTTCATTCGGGGCAGTCATAAGAATCTCGGCCCTCTCGCCGCACGTCGCGATCTCGAAGCACTCGGCGGTCTTACCGTGCCGCCGTTAAGTGAGACGGATGGCAGCGGTCGGTTGCAGTTTGCGATGCGAATGATCGATCCCCAAATCAATCCGCTCGTTCCGCGAGTCGCCGTGAACCGCGTGTGGCATCACCTGTTCGGCCGAGGGATTGTCGAGTCAGTCGATAACTTCGGAATGCTCGGCAAAGAGCCGAGTCATCCGGAGTTGCTCGATCATCTCGCCGAGACATTCGCCGCCGACGGCTGGTCGCTCAAGCGGTTGATCCGTCGCATCATACTGACGAACACCTGGCAGATGGCGAGCGAACCGTCATCACCTGTGGTTGTGGCAAAGGCCAACGAACTTGATCCGCAGAATCTGTGGCTGCACCGCGCTCCGTTGCATCGACTCGAAGGAGAAGCGATCCGCGACTCAATGCTGCTGATCGCCGGCCGGTTGGACCGCAAAACACTCGGCCCGCCAGTGCCGATTCATCTGACCGCTTTCATGCAAGGCCGCGGCCGACCGGGCAACAGCGGGCCGCTCGATGGCGACGGACGACGCAGCATCTACATTTCGATCAACCGCAATTTCCTGTCGCCAATGATGCTCGCCTTCGACACGCCGATCCCGTTCACGGCGATCGGTCGCCGCAACGTCTCGAACGTCCCGGCCCAAGCGCTGATCCTGTTGAACGACCCGTTCGTGCTCGACATGTCCAAGCGCTGGGCCGAGCGAGTGCTGAAGGAACACCCCGACCTCACACCGGAACAACGCATCGAGCGGCTGTACCTCGACGCCTTCACCCGCTCGCCAACCGCCGCCGAACAAGCCGAGTCCCTCGCGTTCCTGCAAGAACAAGCGAAGTCCTACAACCTCGCCGCCGACGTCTGGCCCAAACAGGCTCAAGTCTGGACCGACCTCTGCCATGTGCTGTTCAATGTCAAAGAATTCGTGTTCGTGAAGTGACTTCGATCGCGACGCATCGAGCCGTCATTTTGATTGAGGAGAATTTCCCATGAGTGCCACCGACGTTATGGAACAGGCTCTGAGCCTCTCTGACCCCGATCGACTGCGGGTGGCGGAGCGATTGTTGGAAAGTGTCGATACCGAACCTTCAACCGATTCCGAGTTTGATCTCGACCCGGCCTACGAAGCGGAGCTTCAACGCCGCTTGGATGAAATGGAGCGGGGAGTCGGTGTGACCTATGACGCTTGGGAGTCTCTGGTACGCGTGCGGCGTCAGTTCGAGGAGATGAGTTTCTCGACTGCTTCCCCGACGTGACTCGCGAGCAAGCTGTTGCTGTGCTGGAATATTCCAAACAACAGTTCGTAATCCCAGACGCATGTCGTCTGCGGAACTAAAGGACCAAACCATGAGTGCCTCCGAATTATTGAATGCCGTCTTGCAGCTTCCGATTGAAGATCGACGGGAGTTGATTCAGAAAGCTTCCGAGAGCATCGAAACGGAAGACGAATTTGATCCCGAATTCGATCTTTCCAACGATGTTCTCGAAACGTTGGAGCAACGGATCGATGATCTCGATTCTGGAGCCGTGCAGCCGGTGGATGCGATGGAAGCGCTGGCTCGTGCGCGATCACGATTTCAGAAGGCTCGCCGATCATGAAGTTCGGAGCGCATCCTGATGCGGAAGAGGACGTATTCCGAGCTGCCGAGTATTTGGAAAATGCACAATCGGGTTGCGGCGAAAAGTTCTTTGACTCCCTCGCGAAACTGTGGGAATCCATTCGCGACAATCCGTTGAGTTTTCCACGTTGGCATTTTCATCCACGCAAACGACATTTGCGATTTGGTCTTTTACGGAAGTTTCGATACGTCGTCCTGTTTGAGGTCCGAGAGGGTGAGACTTTTATCTATTCCGTGACGCACACCAGCCGACATCCCAGTTTCGCGACTCGCCGCGTTCGCCAAGAGAAACCGAAAGAGTGAGTTTGATGCATCACTGCCAGCAATTTGTTTCACCGCCGACCACTCGGCGGGAGATGTTGACGACTTGTTCGACTGGCTTCGGGGCCGTTGCGTTGGCCTCGTTGCTCGGCGATTCGGCATTCGGGGCCGATGCGAGTTCGTCGAGCGAGAAGAATCCGTTTGCCGCTCGAAAGCCGAACTTCGATGCGAGGGCCAAGTCGGTCATTTTTCTTTACATGGATGGGGGCGTTTCGCAGGTCGATTCGTTTGATCCGAAACCGCGACTCGATAAGGAGAACGGCAAGCCGTTTGCCATGAAGATCGAGAAGACGCAGTTCAACAACATCGGCAACACGCTGGCCAGTCCGTGGAAGTTCAAGCAATACGGGCAGAGCGGCATTCCGGTCAGCGATTTGTTTCCGCATGTCGCGCAGCACGTCGATAAGCTGGCGGTCGTGAGGTCGCTGACGTCGCAGTTTCCGGAGCACACGAACGCGAACTACTTCTTGCACACGGGCCACGGTCAGCAAGGCCGGCCGAGCATGGGGGCGTGGATCGGATATGGGCTCGGCAGCGAGTGCCAAGATTTGCCGGGGTTCGTGGTCTTAAACGGTGGGCTGACTCCGCCGGGTGGTGCCGACAATTTCAACAGCGGCTTCTTGCCGGCGAGCTTTCAAGCCAGCGTGTTTGGAGCGAGCGATCCGCCGGTCTCCAACATCAAACGAGCGGAGCCGACTGCCGAGTTGCAACAGAGGAAGCTCGATCTGATGCGGCGGCTCGATCGCAAGTTGCTGGAACAGACGGGGCCGGTCGACGCGCTTGAATCGGCGATTGCCAACTATGAACTCGCCGCGCGGATGCAGATGGCGGTTCCCAAGCTCATGGACTTGTCGAACGAGACTGAGGCGACTCAAAAGGCGTATGGCCTGCAAGCGGACTTCGGTAACACTCGGACGTTCGGCCGCAGTTGTCTGATAGCGAGACGGCTGGTCGAACGGGGCGTGCGGTTCATCGAGTTGACGTGTCCGGGGGGCAACGGCGATCGCTGGGATCAACACGGCGGCTTGAAAGACGGTCACACGAAGAATGCGCTGTCGGTCGATCAACCGATCGCCGCGCTGCTGGCCGATCTGGCGCAGCGTGGATTGCTCGACAGCACGCTCATCGTGTGGGCGGGCGAGTTCGGTCGCACTCCGTTCGCACAAGGGAATGATGGCCGCGACCACAACCCGTTCGGCTACACGATCTGGATGGCCGGTGGCGGGATCAAAGGGGGCACGGTCTACGGAGCAACCGACGAATACGGCTACAAGGTCGTCGAAGATCGCCTCGAAATGCACGACCTGCACGCGACGATGCTGCACTTGCTCGGCGTCGATCACACCAAGCAAACCTTCCGTTTCAGCGGCCGAGACATGCGGCTGACCGACGTGCATGGGCACGTCGTGAAAGAGATTCTGGCGTAAGCAGCGCGGTGTCAGCAGGCTCCAATTGTCCGAGTGCAACTCGGATGAAGTTTTCGCTCATCCACATGCTTCCAGAGATCATTTCACGAACGCGTTCGTTCGCGAAGGCGGCGGCTCGCCTCCGAGAGAATTTTGCGTTCTTGTGGAGTCAGGCTGGCTTCGCCTTTCTCCGAAATCTTCTGGAGCGCTTCGTCCATCTTCTGCTTGAGATCATCTTCGTCGAGACTTTCCGGGCCGGGAGTGTAAAGCCGCATATGCCGACGTCGGTCTCGATTTCGCCACCAGGAAGTCAGGCTGCCGAAGCCGGTCGGGCGCGTGAGTCGCCATTCAAAGATCTGGTACAGAAACCCGAACAGCAAACCTCCCAGATGAGCACCGTGCGCGATGCCGTCACGGACTTGATGTCCCGTCAACGCGCCCCAAATTGGCAGCGTGTCGAACGCGACAAATAGGGCAATGAGCCAGCGGATCTCGATTGGAATCACGGCCATCAGAAAAACCTGCTGACGGGGATACCACATCGCAAAGATCGCCATGATCGCCATGATCGCGCCGGAGGCTCCGACAGTGATCGAGACTTGTTTCAGAAACATCATCTCGAGTCCGATGTGCGCCAGTCCTGAAAACACCGCCGCCATCAAATAGAAGCCGAGGAATTCTCGTGAGCCCAGCCGGTCTTCCACGGATCGGCCGAACCACCACAGACCGACCATGTTGAATACGAGATGTAACAACGGATGAGACGTTGAGGTGTCGTTTTGCGGCGGAGTACCGTGACAGAAGGCATAAGTGACTAGCCGCCAAATCTGACCACGTGCGACTTCTGCCGAGTTCAGCGCCAACCAACGCGCGACACCGAGCGATTCGACCTGCTGGCCGATGAAAATCACTACGCACAGCCCGATGATCCAGCGGCAAGCCAGATTCTGGCGACCCCCGCCGCCGTCGGATTGCGGAGTCCAATCGGGGTCACGGTAATAATCGCGGTTCTCGAAACCCATAACTGTGGGGGCTAATCTGATCAAAGCGACCCCACCGAGCTTGTCTCGGTGGTTTTAGGGCTATCGCACTACGGCGATTGAGATTTCGAGTGAAGAGACTCGTAGTGCAAAAGCCCGATTCCACCGAGGCAAGCTCGGTGGGGTCTGGGTGAAATTGCTTGTTTGTCAAACAGACTAACGACTTCAACCTCATTCTTTTAGGGCTTCAAAGCGGTCTTCGGTGGATCTTCCAATTGCTTGGCACGCAGGTCGTTTTCATCGGTCAGTTGGTTGATGCGATCGCGCGTTCGCTTCGTCTGGCGACGGAGTTCATCGACGATCCCTTGAACGTCATCGCGCGCGACTTCCAGTTCCGTGACCGCCTTTTGATAGCCCTCGACGATGAATGGCTCCAGATTCTCTTTCTTGGCGGCCAACTCAGGGTCACCGTTAAGTTCCCTTTGACGTAACGAGAGATGCTCTTCAGCACTCTTTTTCGCTTCTTGCTGAAGCAACAAGTGCTTTTTCTGGGCCACAATCAGCTCATCTTTGCGGAGCAACATGGCTTCTAAATCAGTGAACTTGGTTTTGTGCTGACGCGGGATATTCGACCGAATGCGCCAGTTCGCTCCGTAGCGCCAGCTCGCCTCTTCCTTTTCTCGCAAGCGCCAAAATGGCGTCAGGGCTGCCCGGGCCTCTTGAGCGACGGCAACCTTGAACGGACCAACGTAAGCCGTCCCTGTTCCGTCTGCGGACGGCTGAAAGACGAAAACCACGGAGCCTGGAACGATCCCCTGAGTTGTCCCAATCCCGATGCCGAGCGTCCCAGGCTGCTGGCCGGGATCGACACCCACTGTTGACCAATAGCGTTCCCAATCAAAGACGACCTGCTGGACCCCGGTCTTCGCCAAGACTAATTGCTTTTCCAGATCCGCCGCCTCTTTTCGCTTGGCGATCAGACTCTCGTTGGCTTTGGCAATTTTATGCGACCAACTGTTTCTTGCCTGGATCAACCGCGAGGCGAACCACATGCCCAAACCGCCGCCGATCAAAATCAAAATGCTTAAGACGATACCAAAGCGTTTCATGAGAAACGTTCCTTCTAAAACGAATGCTTCGGTCAGGAAAAATCGTACGGCCAGCAACTGGCCCTCGAACCGAAATCATCCGCAACGAAACCTGACGGTCTCCGACACATCGGCTGGGATCATAGGTCGGTTTTTTTCCAGGGGTCAAGAAGGAGATTTTGCCGACCTCGCCTCTGCGGCGAAACCGCGCTCAGTTCGTACCCCTCAAAACGGTTGACCGATAGAATCCCGCCCCGTTTGCCTACCGTTTTTTCTGAGGGAATGACCTGCGATGCCCAAACCAAAAGTTGCTCGTGCCGATCTCAAGCCGGGTGAAGTCCTCTGCCAATACTGCACGGCCAAGTGCTGCCAGTACTTCGCCCTGCCCATCGAGACCCCTGTGGTTCGCAAGGATTTTGACTATTTGCGCTGGTACATGATTCACGGGAAAATTTCGTTGTTCGTCGATGGCGAGACGTGGTTTCTGATGGTCCACAACGTCTGCGACCACTTGCAGTCGGACAATCTCTGTGGCATGTACGAGGATCGGCCGCAGATTTGCCGCGATTACACCACCGACGATTGTGAGTACGACGGCGACGGCCTGTACGACATGCTCTTTGAATGCCAAGAACAGATCGCCGAGTTCAACGACGCCTTTCAGCCGCAGGAACCGCGAGCCAGAACCAACGGCTCAAAGAAAAAACTGAGCCTGCCGATTCTCAACGTCCTGACCAGTTAATTCCTCCGACCTCTTTTTGACAGCCCCCCTCATGGACCGCCGCATCATCAAGCCGAGCACACTCAAGGGATTTCGCGATTATCTGCCGAGTGCGATGATCGCTCGCGAGAAGTTGATCGACACCGCTCGGCAGGTTTATCGCAGTTACGGCTTCTCTCCGATCGACACCCCAGCCCTCGAACACAGCGAAGTGCTGCTTGGCAAAGGGGGCGATGAATCGGACAAGCAGTTGTTTCGATTCCGCGATAATGGCGACCGCGATGTGGCGCTGCGGTTTGATCTGACTGTCCCACTCGCTCGCTTTGCCGCCCAGCACCTGCACGAGATCGGCACGCCGTTCAAGCGATATCACATCGGCACCGTGTGGCGTGGCGAGAACACTCAAAAGGGGCGTTATCGCGAGTTCATGCAGTGCGACTTCGACACGATCGGCACGACATCCAACGCAGCCGACATCGAAACGTTGCTGGTGATTCACGACTTGTTCGAGCGGCTCGGATTTTCCAAGTTCACGATTCGCGTCAACAACCGGCTGGTATTGAACGGCCTGCTGGAGAAGCTTGGTCTCGCGGACAAAGCCTCCGGCGTGCTGCGATCGCTCGACAAGCTGCCGAAAATTGGTCGAGACAAAGTGATCGCCGAAATGATCGAGCGCGTCGGCAC